>CAZILI010000176.1:508-7783 GCA_964539965.1 uncultured Burkholderiales bacterium
CCTCGCGGAAGGCGCCGACATGGTGATGGTCAAGCCGGGGTTGCCCTACTTGGATATCGTCCGGCGCGTAAAAGACGAATTTCAGGCGCCCACCTTCGTCTACCAGGTGAGCGGCGAGTACGCGATGCTCAAGGCGGCGGCGCAGCTGGGCTGGTTGGACGGCAAGACCACTGTTCTGGAAGCGCTGCTGGCATTCAAGCGTGCGGGGGCGGACGGGATTCTCACCTACTCCGCACTGGAGGCGGCCCAATGGCTACGAGACGGCTAGAAGGCGGAAGAACCTAACTCGGTGGGATTCGTTTCAGCCTGCAGGGGGCTCGCTCTGCATGCCGGCGAGCAAGGCTTTCACCTCATCGATGCGCGCCCGTTCGATGGGGCGACCGTCCGACCGATACTTCTGCAAGTTTCGCCTATCGCCGTGCTCGTAGAGGCTCGCGGTGACCGTCGCGCCGTCGACCCTTAGCTGATAGACGGGAATCGCTCGGTCGCCCGCGCGGGAACTGCGCGTCGAGGATTCATACGGGATGCCTCGGTTGATGAGGAAGATATCGAAGTCTTTCGAGCTTTCGGCGACTAGCTGAAGATTGATATCCGAGTGCGCCCCTGCGGTGCCGGTCAACACCGAACCGGTGAGATGGGGGTCGAACTCTTGCAATAGCTGCATCGCACCGACCGCGCATTCGCGCAGCCGTCTCAGGATCAGGGGCTGGTCCTCCGCCTGATAGAGGGACTGGTAGGTGCGCAGCGCCTCTTCGATCTCCTGGTTGTCGGGCAACTCGCCCAAATCCGCTACCCCTGCTTGACGCGCCGCCTTGCGCTTGGCGGTGCCATAGTCGGAGATGCCGTCCTCGGCCATGAGGCGGGCGGCCAGATAGGCGACGTGGCTGCGCAGATGGTTGTGATGTCTCGCCATCGTTTGCTTCAGTAGAGCTGGTTCTTGACTTCTTCCGCGGGCTTTTCTGCGCCCTCTGGTCGGACTTCGAGTTCCGGCTGCGGCTGCAGCTCCGGCAGATTGTCCTCGTAGAAGTACTCGTAGATGCGATTGGGGTTGCTCGGGTCTTGCTTGCCGGTGTCGGGATTGATTCCGACCTGAACCAGCCCCGACGGTACGGTGAGCTTGCTGTCAGGCAGCTCCTTGAGCACGCGTCCCATGTAGTCGATCCAGATGGGCAAAGCTGCCACGCCACCTGTCTCCTTGTCACCTAACTTGTTTGCCGGATTGTCAAATCCGACCCACGCGACGGCAACCAGATTTCGGTGAAATCCCGCGAACCAGGCGTCGGTGTGATCGTTGGTCGTGCCGGTCTTTCCGGCGAGGTCCTGCCGTCCGAGCGAACGCGCCCGCGTTGCCGTTCCCATCGCGATGACGTCTCGCATCAGACTGTTCATGGTGAACGCGTTGCGGGGCTCCAAAACCTGCTCGGCGTCCTCTCTTGCAACCACCGGCTTGGCCTGGCTGACGACGTTTCCCCGCTGGTCGACGATGCGCTCGATGAAATAGGGCGTCACCCGATAGCCCATGTTGGCGAAAACACAGTAAGCCGTCGCCATTTGCAGCGGCGTGGCCGAGCCGGCGCCGAGGGCAAGGGTCAGGACAGGAGGGTGGAGCTTCGGGTCGACGCCGAAGCGCGTGATGTACTCCTGCGCATAGCTTGGGCCAATCGCTTGTAGAACGCGAATCGATACCATGTTTTTCGACTTCGCGAGCGCAACCCGCAAGCGGATCGGGCCGGAGTACTGCTCGTCGAAATTCTTCGGCTCCCAAAGCTCACCTCCGGTGTCGCCCGGATCGACCACGATCGGCGCGTCGTTGACGATGGAGGCGGGTGTGAATTTTTTCTCTAGCGCAGCCGAGTAAATAAAGGGCTTAAAGCTAGAGCCGGGCTGGCGGAATGCCTGGGTCACGTGATTGAACTTGCTCGCGCGAAAGTCGACCCCCCCGACCAACGCCCGAATTGCGCCGTCATCCGGGTTGAGCGCCACTACCGCAGCCTCGACGGCCGGAGTTTGCGAGGCAACCCAACCCAATTGGGGGTCCGATACGACGCGAATGATCGCGCCGCGGGTGATGCGATGCGCCGCAGGCGCTTTGTCGGTGAGCGCTCTTTGCACGAAATCGAGGCTCTTCCCCGAGATCTCGATAGTCTGGCCCCCTTTGACGTACACACGAAGGGACTTCGGGTCCGACGCCAGCACGACGGCAGGCAGTAGCTCGCCGTTCGCTTCCCGTTCCGCCAAGGCCTCTTCGAGAGCCTCTTCCCGGTCGCCCTTGGCGTCAAGGTCGACCATTCCCTCGGGCCCGCGGTAGCCATGGCGTCGGTCGTAGTCCGCGACCCCTTTGCGGAGTGCGGCATAGGCGGCATCTTGATGGCTCTTCTTTATCGTCGTCACGACTCGATAGCCGCTCGTGTACGCCGCCTCGCCGTACTTCTCGAACATGTATTGGCGCACCATTTCGGACACGTAGTCCCCAGGCGTGGCGTAGATCGATTGCGCCGAGTGGACGCTCACTTTTTGGGAGAGCGCTGCCTGAAGCCGGGTGTCGTCGATGTATCGAAGTTCGTGCATGCGTCTTAGGACGTATTGCTGCCTTGTCTTGGCGCACTTCATGTTGACGACCGGATTACAACGGGACGGGGCTTTCGGTAACCCAGCCAGGATCGCAACTTCAGCGAGCGACAGGTCGTTCAAGCCCTTGCCGAAGTAGACCCCGGCGGCTGCGGCGAAACCGTAGGCGCGCTGACCGAGGAAGATCTGGTTGATATAGAGCTCAAGTATTTGATCTTTAGACAGATTTCTCTCTATCTTGAGAGCTAGCAACATCTCGGAGAGCTTGCGGGTAAGCGTCTTTTCTCGGGTGAGAAAGAAGTTGCGCGCGACCTGCATTGTGATGGTGCTTGCGCCCTCTTTGCGCGATCCGGCGAACAGGTTCGCTACCGCGGCCCGAAAAACACCAACGTAATCAACGCCTCTATGCTCGTAGAAGCGCTCGTCCTCAGCCGCCAGGATGGCCTCTCGCATGACTCGCGGCACGGCATCAATTTTCGTCACCGCCCTACGTTCGTCGCCGAATTCGCCGATTAACTCTCCATCAGCGGTGTAGACACGCAGCGGCACCCGAGGGCGGTAATCGGTCAAGACATCCAGCGCGGGCAAGTTGGGATAGAGCATCGCAAGGGTAAGCGCCAAAACGCCGACAGCTACGAACGCGACCGTCGCAAGGACAAGCAAGGGGTACAGGAGCCAGCGCAAGAGGACCTTCTTGTGCTTATTAGATGGTTAAAGAGTGTGACATGGCTGGATTATACCGAGGCGATCCTGTAAAAGGTAACTCCTGATTTTGCATTATTTGTTTGGTACTTACCAGTTCTATTTAACGTGATTCATTCAGATCTGGTGGCGCATGCTCAAGGATAAGATCCTCTCGCAACTCGAGCTGTTCAAGACGAAGTCCCCCCCCTTGGTTGGGGTCGATATTAGCTCGTCGGCCGTCAAGGTCGTCGAGCTCTCCCAGGCCGGCAAAGAGGGCTACTGCCTCGACCGCTACGCGATCGAGCCGTTGCCAAAGGAAGCCGTGGCCGAAGGCAGCATCGTCAATCTGGAGGCCGTAGGCGATGCCTTGAAGCGCGCCTGGCGCAAATCTGGGTCGCGCGTTAGGACGGTCGCTATGGCCCTCCCGTCTTCAGCGGTCATTACCAAGAAAGTAATCATGCCGGCCGGACTTCGTGAGGAAGACATGGAGGTCCAGGTGGAAGGTGAGGCGAATCAATATCTTCCGTTCACTCTCGAAGAAGTGAATCTCGACTTTCAAGTGCTTGGGCCCGCCGCGACCGGCCCCGAGGAAGTCGAAGTCCTCATCGCCGCGTCCCGCAAAGAAAAGGTCGAGGACCGCGTCGCGGTTGCCGAGGCCGCTGGCCTAAAGCCCATCATCATGGACGTCGAGGCCTACGCTAGTCAGGCAGCGATCGAGCTTATCGACGGCCAGCTATCTGGCAAGAGCAAAGAGCGCATCGTGACGGCGGTCGATATCGGCTCCAGCATCATGCGCATCGGCATGCTCAAGGACGGGCAGCAGATTTACGTGCGCGAACAGCAAGTTGGCGGCAACCAACTCACACAAGAGATCGCCCGGCACTTCAACATCGACGCGGACGAAGCCGAACTCGCGAAGCGCAACGGCAACCTGCCCGAGACATACGGGCCCGAGGTTCTTCATCCGTTCATGGAAAACCTCTCTCTCGAAATCGCTCGCGCGCTCCAATTCTTTTTCACCAGCACGCCGTACAACAAAGTCGATCACATCCTCCTTGCAGGCGGATGCGCCATGTTGCCTGGGTTAGAAGAGGTCGTATCCGCGCGCACGCAGGTCAACACTATCGTCGCGAATCCCTTCTCGAGCATGGCGAAGTCGAGCCGCATCAACGACCGCGCCCTCTCCCACGACGCGCCCGCACTCTTGGTTGCGTGTGGCCTTGCGATGAGGAGGTTCGACTCATGATGAAAGTAAACCTTCTTCCGCACCGCCAGGAAAAGCGGGCGAAGCGCCAGCGACAGATGGTCGCCGCGAGCGTCGCCTCGCTGCTTACCGGGGTAGTCGTTGCCGGCATCGGCTACGTGATCTTCTCGGGATGGGTAAGCGAGCAGCGCGACCGCAACGACTATCTTCAAGCCGAAATCAAGAAGCTCGACGAGCAAATCGAAAAGATAAAGGACGTCAAGGACAAGACCCAAGACATGCTTTCTCGCAAGCAGATCGTCGAGGGGTTACAGCTCAATCGCGCCGAGAGCGTTCATCTGCTGGATCAGATGGTACGCTTGCTGCCCGAAGGCACCTGGCTCAAGTCAATCAAACAGACCGACGCCCTGGTCACTATCACGGGATACGCCCAGTCGAATGCCCGCGTCTCCACGTTCATGCGCAGCCTTGAGGAGTCGCAGTGGCTGGAGCGGCCGGAACTGGTAGAAATCAAAGCCGCCACGGTAAATACCAAACGAGCGAGCGAGTTCAGCCTCAATGTCCGCATAAAGCGGCCGAAAGCCGAAGAAACAACTGGTAAGCCGGCCGGCAAGAATAAGCTTCGGAAGGATAACGCGGTATGAACTGGGTTCAACAACTCAATCAGCTCAACTTCCGCGACATCGGCGGCTGGCCGCAGCCGTTCAAGGCGGGGCTGCTCGGCGTGATTTTCGCCTTCGTCGTGGCCGCGGCCGCGTGGTTCGTGTGGCGTCCCGAATGGAACGAGTTGAACACGCTCAAGCAAGACGAAGTCGGGCTAAAAGACTCGTTCATGCAAAAGAAAGCACTCGCCGTGAATTTGGAAGGATACGAGCGTCAATTGAAGGATATCGAGCAGGCGTTCGGCACCTTGCTCAAGCAGCTACCGAAAAAATCTGAGATGGACGCCCTCATCACCGATATCAATCAGGCCGGTCTCGGTCGCGGCCTGCAGTTCGAATTGTTCAAGCCGGCGGCAAGCGAAGCTCTCGGCGAGTTCTACGCCGAACTGCCGGTCGACGTGCGCGTGACCGGTGAATATCACAGCCTGGGAGCCTTCGCGAGCGATGTCGCCAAGCTTCCGCGCATAGTGCTCTTGAAGAATCTCAACATTTCCGTGAACAAGGACTCGTTCTTAGTCATGGATGCAGTGGCTAAGACGTATCGTTATCTGGACGAAGAAGAAATCGCGACCCAGCAAAAAGCAGCCAAGGAGAAGGCCGCGAAGCAGAAAGGGCAAAAGAAATGATGCGCGTGAGCGTCACCGTGCTGGCCGTCTTCTTGGCCGCCTGCAGTAGTGAGAGCACACAGGATCTCAAGGCATTCGTTAGGGATTCCGAAAAAGGTCTGCAAACACGCGTCGAGCCACTGCCCGAAGTGAAATCGTACGAGCCGTTTGCGTATGAAGCGTTCGACCTGCCCGATCCGTTCAAAGCACGCAAGCTGGAAGAGGGGCCGAGGCCGCCGAAGAACCAAGGTCCCGACCTGGCGCGGCGAAAAGAGTTGTTGGAGTCCTATCCCTTGGATCAGGTGAAGTTCGTCGGAACGTTGGAGCAGGGAAAGTACGTGTATGCGCTCGTACGGGCGGAAGATACTGTCCATCGAGTTCGCGCAGGCAATTACATGGGGCAGAACTTCGGCTTGATCACCACCGTGACGGAAACCGAAATCAAGCTTAAGGAAAGCATTCAGGACAGCGAAGGCGAGTGGAAGGAAACAGAAACCAGCCTTCAGTTAATCGAGGATCAACAGCAGGAGAAAAAGAAATGACGTTTGTGCGCCAATTGGCTTCCGTGGCCTCCCGCCATCTTTTTGTCCTAGCGCTACTGGCGCTGTCTCGCATCGCGCTGAGCGCCGCCGCCCCAGCGGCGGGAGACGCCCCCAATGCGATCGAAAATGTCAGCGCGAGCAGCCTGCCTGGCGGGAAGGTGCTGGTCAAGTTAACCCTAAAGCATGCTCTGTCGAGCGCGCCGAGCACTTTCTCCGTCACCACGCCGCCGCGCATCGCGCTTGACTTCCCCGACATGGCGAATTCGATGGGTCGGTCTTCTCTAGAGTTCAAGGAGGGGGACTTGCGCTCCATGAATCTCGTTCAGACCGGCACCCGCACGCGTGTGGTGATGAACCTGAATCGGCCGGTTACCTACGAGACGAAAGTCGACGGCAAGGATCTCGTCGTCACGATCCAAGGTGGAACCACTACGACTGCAACTCGCGAATCCTCGACGCGATTCGCCGAAGGCAGCCCGAGCGCGCAGCCGCATAGCGTAAAGCAAGTCGATTTCCGCCGCGGGCCGGGCGGCGAGGGGCGGGTTGTCACCGAGCTATCCGATACGACGACAGGCATAGATATTCGCCGGCAAGGCCGACAACTGATCGTCGACTTCATCAACGCAGGTGTCGACAAAGCAGCCGAGCGCCGCCTAGACGTCGCAGACTTCGGAACTCCGGTCCGGATCGTAGAAACCCGCGCGGTCGGAGCCAACGTCCGCATGATCGTTGAGCCGCAGGGTCTTTGGGACCATTCCGCGTATCAGACCGATCGGCAGTTCATCGTCGAAGTCCGTAAGATCGTCGAGGATCCGAATCGCCTAGTGCAAAGCTCTCAGCTCGGCTACGCCGGCGAGAAGCTGTCACTCAACTTCCAAAACGTCGAAGTCCGCTCGGTACTTCAGGTGATTGCGGACTTCACCGGCCTTAACATCATCGCCAGCGACTCGGTTCAGGGCAACATCACATTGCGCCTGGTTCAGAGCGCTGGTACCGCCGGCGATGGCTGG
>CAZILI010000177.1:0-7771 GCA_964539965.1 uncultured Burkholderiales bacterium
TGATGATGCCCATGGTGTCGACCACGCGGGTGACCGCCTCGCCGCCGCGCGCCGCCAGGGTCGAGGCCGACTCGGCCAAGCTTTTCGCCCGTGCCGCGTCGTCGGCATTTTGCTTGACGGTCGCGGACAGCTCCTCCGCGCTCGCCAGCGCCTGTTCGACGGTCGCCGCCTGCGCTTGCGTGCGCTCCGCCAAATCGCCGTTGCCCGCCACCAGTTGGCGGGAGGTTTGCGAGATCGCTTCGCTGCCTTCGCGTGCCTGATCGACCACCCGCGCGAGCGCACGATTGAGTTCCGCTGTCGACTGCGCGAATTGTTCTCGCTCTTGTTCGCTGGCGCGCATCTGCCGAAAGCTGCGGTAGCCGTACCACACTACTCCTGCGATCAGGATCAGCATGGCCGCCGCGAGCAGGCGGTCATAGCGCCGTAGCGACTTGGCTTCCTGCGCTTGGGCGGCGAAATTTCGTCCCTGTATCGCGCGAATGGACTGCTCGACCGCAGCCGCGGCCGCGTTTACCTCGGCATACTTGCGGTCCATGGTGGCCATGCGCTCGCCCGCCTTGTCTGCTTGACCGCGAGAGAAAAAGCCGAAGATCTGCGTCGCCTCGGCAATCATCGCGGTCATCGCTTGCTCGACGGCGGCGAGCTTGTCGGCCAAGTCCTGCTTGTCTTTGCCCTGCGCGATGGCGTTTGCGTGTGATTGGACTTGCCCGAAGTGCGTCTCGAACGCCTTGGTCGCTTCTTGCGTGCGCGCCGATTCTTTCGGCACGTCGCGCGAATCGAATACGTCGTTGCCCGGCGCGTTGACCGCGCCGGCGAGCGCGCGCAGTTCGCCCAACTCCGCTTGCAGATCGGCCCATTTGCTGTTGACTTGAATCGATTGGCCGAACAGGTCGGTGAGCGTGTGGCTCAGATAGAGGCTCGCGCCCAGGGTCAAAATGTTGAACAACGCGAGCAACACGTAGGCGAAGTAGCCGAGCGGGGCGCCCGGCTTGGCCGCGCGCGCGTGCCGCCTGGATGAGACGTCCGCTGAACTCACGCGCACCTCCCTGTGCGAGTAGGCAGTGACGAATCGTCTAGGATGCGGCAAAGGGGTCGGGGCGTCAAATCGACGACACCGACGGCCGACTGACAATGGCGCTCGCTTGGCGGTAGTATTGGCGGTTGTCTTGGGAGGAGGAACCGAAGTGAAGATTACCGCGATACAGACAATCAATCTTGCCGAGTTTCCCAACGTGGTGTGGGTGCAAGTGCACACCGACGCCGGCATCGTGGGTCTGGGCGAGACCTTCTACATGGCGCAGCCGGTGATTGCGCACATCCACGAAAGCTGCGCCGCCTACTTGCTGGGTAAGAATCCGCTCGAGATCGACAAGCACAACTGGAACTTCCTGCGCAGCTACATCGGCTTTAAGGCCTCCAGCGCGGAGATGCGCGCGGCTTCAGCGCTCGACATCGCGCTGTGGGATATTTTCGGTCAGGCGACCAAGCAGCCGGTGTATCAGCTGTTAGGCGGGGCGGCGCGCGAGAAAATTCGCGCCTACAACACCTGCGCGGGCTATCGCTATGTGCGTGCCAAGCCCGTGCAGACGACCGAAAACTGGGGCATGCCGAGCAAAAAGAGCAAAGCCAAACCGTACGAGGACTTGGACGCCTTTATGAACCGCGCCGACGAACTGGCGCAGAGCCTTTTGGCCGAAGGCTACACCGGCATGAAGATTTGGCCGTTCGACGAATACGCCGAAGCCTCGCGCGGCAGCTACATCTCGAACGCTGACCTGAAGAAGGCCATGCGGCCGTTCGAGAAGATCCGCAAGGCGGTCGGCGACAAGATGGACATCCACGTCGAGTTTCACTCGCTGTGGAATTTGCCGTGCGCGATCCGTATCGCCAAGGCGCTCGAGCAGTTCGATCCGTTCTGGTACGAAGATCCGATCAAGATGGACAATCTGGACGCGCTCGCCGACTATGCGCATCGCACCAACGTGTGGGTGACGGCGAGCGAAGTGCTCGCCACGCGCTGGGCATTTCGCGAGGCGTTCGAGAAGAAAGCGCTGTCGGTGTGCATGCTGGACGTCGGCTGGTGCGGCGGGCTCACCGAGGCGAAGAAGATCGCCACCATGGCCGAAGCCTACGCGCTGCCGGTGGCCCCGCACGACTGCACCGGCCCGGTGTTGCTGACCGCCTCGGTGCATCTGTCGCTCAACTGCACCAACACGCTGGTGCAAGAGGTGGTGCGCGCTTTCTACCACGACTGGTACCAAGAACTGGTGACCCAGTTGCCGCCGCTCAAAGACGGCTACATCAGCGCGCCGAGCGGGCCCGGTCTTGGCATCCAGCTAAAGCCGGAAGTGGCCAAGCGGAAAGACGCCAAGGTGCATGTGAGTAAGCTGTAGACGAGGTGATACTGGCGGCTGTACCTCCCATACAACCGCACCCCATATAGGCTTATCGCCCCATACTCCCTAAGTGCTAGTTGGAGGTGGGCGCCACTTTCACGTCGCCGTCAACCAGCGGGCCCGTGCCGTAGGCTACCCGCTTGCCGGCGGCGTTGAAGACCAAGAAGCTGACGATGTCGGGGTCTTGCCGTTCTGCCCGTTGGTGTTGTCGACCACCATCAGCCAATAGCGGCAGCCAGCGATCTGCGCCGCTTCGCAGCGTCCGTTCACCCACATGGTCGGCGAGTGCTTGCCGGTCGAAGTCACTTGCTCAAAGGTAGTGAGCTTGATGTCACCTTGGATGGTCGAGTCGCTCATGTCGACGCCCAAAATCTCGAGCGCGCCGGCCGGATAGGGATTGAGCGTGTTGGTCGGGCTGCAGGCGAGCTTTCCGCGCAAGATGAAGAGGCCGGTGTGCGCCGCGTCGATGCGGCTTTCGATGCGCACGTAGGCGTTGGCTTCCATCTTGGTGGCGTTGCACACCTGCAGGGTCGGAATCTGCACCTGCTGGGCGGAGGCGCTGCCCGGGTGGTAGGCGGCGGCCACGGCCAGCAAGCCGAGCGCGGCGAGCGTGGTGCGAGAGGGTGAGGCCGCGACGTGTGCTGGGAAGTAACGCATGTGAGTAGTCCTCCTTGGCAAAGGGTGAGATGAGGTAGCGTTTGTGTAGGTTGCCGACGCTTGGGCAGATACTAGAAGAGGGCCGGTGCGCGCCGCATCCGGCAAACGGCCTGGCCAAGCGAGGGCTTGACCGCTGTGCGGCGCGACTTTCGGCCTATCTCGCGCGGCGCGCGCGCGCTGCGGGCTACAATGGCGCGCAAAGCGAACCTTCAAGGAGCAATCGCGTGGCCCGCAAAGCAAAAGCCGTGTTGTGCCGGGAGCTGAATCGCCCGGTGGTGGTGGAAGAGATCGAAGTCCAGGCGCCCAAGCGCAACGAGATCACGGTGAAGCTCGCCGCCTGCGGCGTGTGCCATAGCGACTTGTCGGCCACCAACGGCACCATCGCCTTCCCCACTCCGCTGGTGCTCGGGCACGAAGGCGCCGGGGTAGTGGTCGAAGTCGGCGAAGGTGCGGGCGACTATGCGGTGGGCGATCACGTGGTCGCCTCCTTCGTCAATATGTGCGGCAAGTGCCGCTACTGCCAAAGCGGGCGTCCGGTTCTGTGCGACAACGCCGCCAAAGCGCTCTCCACCTTGCCCGACGGCAGCGTGCGCACACACGATCGCGCCGGCAACCCGCTCAACGTGTTCTCCGGCTGCGGCGTGATGGCCGAGTACGCCACCTTACACGTCGGCAATGTGGTGAAAATCAGGAACGACGTCGCGCTCGATCGTGCCGCCTTAGTGTCTTGCGGAGTGATGACCGGCGTAGGAGCGGTGTTCAACACCGCCAAGCTGGAGGCAGGCGCCAGCGCCGTCGTGTTCGGCGCGGGTGGGGTGGGCCTCAACACCATACAGGGCTGCAAGATCGCGGGGGCGGCGATGATCATCGCCGTTGACACGATGGACAGCAAGCTCGCCATGGCGCGCGAGTTCGGCGCCACCCACACGCTCACCGCCAAGACCGAAGCCGACGTGGTCAAGTCGATCAAGAAGCTGACCGGCGGCGGCGCGGATTATGGCTTCGAGTGCATCGGGCTCGGTGAGACCGTGGCGCAAACCTATCGCGCCATCCGCAAGGGCGGCAAGGCCGTGGTGATCGGCGTGGCGCGCCCGAGCGACAGCTGCTCGATCCGCACCTTGACCTTACCGTTCGAAGAAAAGGTGCTCACCGGCAGCATGTTCGGCTCGACCCGCCCGCAGGAGGATTTTCCCAAGCTCCTGAACCTATACAAGAACAAGCAATTGAAGCTCGACGAACTGATCACCGCCACCTACTCGATCGAGCAAGCGGCGCAGGCGTTCGACGACATGCAAGCCGGCAAGAACGCGCGCGGCGTGATTCTGTTCGGCTGAAGCCCTGCACTAGCCCTGCAACCGCCGCATGAACGCGCGAATGCGCGCCGCGTTCGCTCCGACATCGCTTCGCCCCACGCGCGACATCGAGCGCATGTCGAGCCGGCTGCCGCCACCGGGGGCTGCGGTGATACGGATGGCGATGTCGTCCTTGAAGGCGTACAGGCGCGAGGTGTAGGTCGCCTCGATGCGCCCCTGCACGGGGTCGGCCTCGGCGATCTCCCAGCCCGAGGCGCGCACGAGCGCTTCCGCTTTTTTGAATAGCTCTTGCGGCGGCAAGCTCGCGCTCATGGGCGCGATGTCGGGGTAGGCTTGCTTTTGCTGGCCGGCGATCTCGGCGCCTTTGTAGTCCAGGCCGTTGGGAGCGGCCTTGCGCGCTTGCGCGAGCGCGATGAACGCAGGAGGATTGTCGGTGTCGGTGGTGATGTCGTGGATGTACGGCAGCCGGTCGACCTTCATGAATTTCAGGTAGGCCGGATAGCCGCCGAACGCCGCACTTAGGACCAGTCCGGCGAGCGCCAAGCCGATGGCCTGCGCGCCGCGCGCGCGAACCAGCGCCACCAAGCAAACCAGCAACGCCACGATGGCGCCGATGACTCCCCACTTGAGGATCTGCAGCAACGCGGTCGGCACGCCCCACCAGCCGAGGCGATAGCCGATCGGCGATAGCGCCACCGCGAGCGCGGAGACCACGGCCAGCGCAAAGCCGATGCGCGCCAGGCTCGAGCGATCACGATTCATCGCGCCCTCGCCTAGATCGATTTCGCGCGCTTGGCTTTAAGAGCGCGCTCCACTCGGTACATGATGTTGCCGACCGTGATGAGATTGGGATTCACGTTGAGCGCGCGTTGGAAGTACTCCAGCGCCCTCTCCGGCTGATCGAGTTCCAAGTAGATCTGACCGTATCCCGCCAGGGCGCCGAAGTGATTCGGATTGCGCTTCAGCACTTCATCGCAATCGGCGAGCGATTTCTCGTACTGGCGCGCCATGAAATACAGGGTCGCGCGCTTGTTCCAGCCCTCTGCGAAGTCGGGCTTCGCCTTGATGATTTCGCTGAAGGTCGAAATGGCGCGCGCGAGATTGCGCTCGTTCATCTCACGCACGCCGCGCTGAAACAGGCGGTCGACCGCCAGATCGCCCGAACGGCTCCAAATCTCCCAGATCGAAGCCTCGGCGCGGCCGCGCACCGCCTCCTGGTCGTCGCGCAGCGATTGAAATAGCGAATCCACGTCTTGCATGCTGCCGATCGCGCCGAGCCGCTCGACCCCGACGAAGCGCACCTGCGCATCGGGCGAGCGAAGTGCGGAGAGTGCGCCGTCATGGTCGAGCTCGGCAGCGATACCGAGCCGGCCGGCCAACAACAGAAGGGCGGCAAATAGACATCGAACCATACCGTTCATCAGGCGGCACTCCTTTCTGATACTGATTTTGGTTATGATAAGCCTGGACCGGTAGGCCGTGTCAGGCGCCTGTCCCGTTTCCACGATTATGACCGCCCGGACAAAGGGCGAGTTCGCGGCGCAGCCAGTAGGGCGCGGCCGGCTCGTGGGAAAGTAGCCTTAGGCATCGCATAAGCGTCAACCAAGCGTCATCCTCTCCTCCTTGCGGCCCGCGCTTTCTGGCCGACCCTCGCTTCAGTTGAAAGGAGGTCACATGAAATCACGATTGTATTTCTTGCTTCCCAACGTTGAGAGCGCGCGCCAGCTCGCCAACGATTTGCTGCTCGCGCGGGTCGAAGACCGGCGCATGCACTTCCTGGCCAAACGCGGGACCGACCTGGGCGACTTGCACGAGGCCTCAGTCGCGCAGAAGACCGACCTCGTGCACGGGGCGGAGCGCGGCTTGGTGCTGGGCGGCACTCTCGGCGCGCTGCTGGGACTCGGCGTGGTGTTGTTTCCGCCGCTGCGCTACGAGTTTCAATTCGTGACCGTGCTGGTCGCGGCGATTTTCGGCGCCCTGTTCGGCACTTGGGTGTCGAGTATGATCGGCGCGCAGATGGGCAACTCCCAGCTCAAGGCGTTCGAGCGCGACATCGAGCAAGGGCGCGTGCTGCTGATATTGGATTTGCCAATGACCCGCGCACGCGAGATCACCGAACTGGTGAACGACAAGCATCCCGAGGCAGTCGTGAGCGGGCGCGAGCCGATGGTGCCGGCCTTCCCGTGACGTAGGGTATGCAGCTGCAGGGCGCATGCAGATGCGCCCTGCAGCCATGTACCCGACACGGTATATACCTCGAGCGCTTCGATCATCCCATCCAGGGAGAACCGGCATGGCTGAACACCTGAAAACCTTGCGGCCCTCGACCGAGGTGTTGACGCGCGGATTCGATCCCGCCCTGTCGGTCGGCTCGGCGCGCCCGGCGGTGTTTCGCAGTTCGACCTATGTGTTCCCGAGCCCCGAGGCGGCGGAGCGCGCCTTCGACCTCATGGCGGGCCGAGCAAGCCTCGCGCCGCAAGAGAGCGTGGCGCTGGTGTACTCGCGCTTCAACCATCCCAACGCCGAGATACTCGAAGAACATGTCTTAGCGCTGGAAGCGGGCGCGAGCTCGGCGCTGGTGTTTAACTCGGGCATGTCGGCCATCACGACTGCCTTGTTCGCGCACTTGAAACCGGGGCAAACCATCGTCTACACCGTGCCGATCTACGGCGGCACCCAGAAGTTCATCCAAAACGTGTTGCAGCCCTGGGGCGTGACCGGCATACCGGTGCAGGCGGGCGACGCACGCGCGATGGAAGCCGCCGTCCGCGCGAGCCCCACGCCCGCGCTGGTGCTGATCGAAACGCCGGCCAACCCGACTTTGATCATGACCGATATCGCCGGCGCGGTGGCCGCGATCGAGTCGGGGTCGGGATTGCGCCCGCTGGTGGCGGTCGACAACACCTTGCTTGGCCCGGCGTTTCAACATCCGCTGCAACTGGGCGCGGACTTGGTGTTGTATTCGGCGACTAAGTATCTGTCCGGCTTCAGCGACTTGATCGGCGGGGTCGCCTTGGGCAAGGACGAGCGCGTGATGCGGCCGATCCGCGCGCTGCGCAGCCTGCTCGGCACCATTCTGCAGCCCGACGAGTGCTGGATCTTAGACGGCAGGCTCCCCACGGTGGGCGCGCGCATGCGGGCGGCGACCGACAACGCGCAACACATCGCCGTGCGCTTGGCGCAGCATCCCAAAGTCGCACGCGTGCTGTACCCCACGCTGTTCGAGGACGCCGAACAGCGGCGCATCCGCGACAGTCAGTGCGACGCGCCCGGCGCCATGTTGTCCGTCGAACTACACGGCGGCAAGCCGGCGGCGTTCGACTTCTTGCGGCGGCTGCGCATCGCGCGCAACGCCGTGTCGCTCGGCGGGGTGGAGACGCTGGTGTGCCATCCCAAGACCACCAC
>CAZILI010000178.1:0-7735 GCA_964539965.1 uncultured Burkholderiales bacterium
TGCATCTCCTCGATGATGTTGAGCATGTACGACGGCGTGACCATGATGATGTCGGGCCGGAAATCGCGGATCAGCTGCACTTGCCGCTCGGTCATGCCGCCGGAGACGGGAATCACCGTGCAGCCGAGCCGCTCGGCGCCGTAGTGGGCGCCCAGGCCGCCGGTGAACAAGCCGTAGCCGTAGGCGACGTGCACCACATCCCCCGCGCGCCCGCCGGCGGCGCGAATCGAGCGCGCCATCAGCGCGGCCCACGTGTCGATGTCTTTTTGCGTGTAGCCGACCACGGTCGGCTTGCCGGTCGTGCCGCTCGATGCGTGAATGCGTACCACGCGCTCGCGCGGCACCGCGAAAAGGCCGAAGGGATAAGTGTCGCGCAGATCCTGCTTGCTGGTGAAAGGAAACTTGGCGAGATCGGCGAGTGTCTTCACCTCGCTCGGATGCGCTCCGGCTGCATCGAATTTGGCGCGGTAGTGCGGCACGTTGTCGTAGGCGTGCCGCAAGCTCCAGCGCAGCCGTTCGAGCTGCAGCGCTTGCAGCTCATCGGTGCCGGCGCGCTCGATCGGCTCGAGGTCGGTCGGCAGGGGTTGGCGGGCCGGCATCGTCGCTTAGGGCGCGCGTTACAGCGGCGTGTCCGAGATGATCTCGCCCTTGATGCGCTGCGAGCGACCGCGCATCAGCGCGACGCGGTCACCGCGCTGATTTGTAACTTCGACGTCGTAGATGCCGCTGCGCCCGGCGAGGAATTGTTCGCGCGCGCTGGCCGTCAGCAGGTCGCCCTCACGCGCCGGCGCCACGAAGTCGATGGCGCAGTTTGCCGCCAGCGCGATCTGGTTATAGCTGTTGCAGGCGTAGGCGAACGCCGTGTCGGCCAAGGTGAACACGTAGCCGCCGTGGCAAATGCCGTGACCGTTCAACATCTCCGCAGTGACGCGCATGCTGAGCTTGGCGTAGCCCTCCTCGATCTCGGCAAGCGTCATGCTAAGCTTCTGCGCCACGGTATCGCGCGCGTACATCGCCGCGCCGACGCGTTGCGCCGCGGCGGGCGAATGGCGATCTTCCGGTGTGTGCATCGGGCGCGCTCGGTTGACGGGTGAATCGGCCAATACTATCTTGCACCGTTCGCGACGGCAACTGGCGACGCCGCAGAAGGCACAACATTGAAGGAGTAACGTGTATGACTCGATGGACCGCGATCGTGAGAGGAGCATGGGTCGCCTTGACTTTAGTCGGTGCGGCGCACGCAATAGCCGCCGAAACCTTGACCGCATCGTCCTGGCTGCCGCCCACCCACTTGCTGCACGTCAATGTGCTGCAGAAGTGGGCCGCCGATGTTGACAAGGCCACGCAGGGACGCGTCAAGGTGAACATACTGCCCAAGCCGGTGGCGGCACCACCCGGACACTTCGACGCGGTGCGCGACGGGCTCGCCGACGTGGCCTACATCGTGCATGGCTACACGCCGGGGCGCTTCTCCACCAGCAAATTGGTCGAGCTGCCTTTCATGGGCGACAGCGCCGAGGCGATTTCGGTGGCTTATCAGCGCGCCTACGAGAAACATCTCGGCAAAGCAGGCGAGCACAAGGGCGTGCGAGTGCTGGCAGTGTTCACGCACGGGCCGGGGCAGATCTTCAACACCAAGAAGACGGTCGCGAGCCTCGATGATCTGGCCGGCATGAAGTTTCGCGTCGGCGGTGGTGTGGTGAACGACATCGCCAAGGCGATCGGCGTGAACGCCCTGTTGAAACCCGCCACCGAATCCTACGAGCTACTCAGCACCGGCGTGGCCGACGGCGTATTGTTTCCCGCCGAGTCGATCCAGTCGTTCAAGCTCGACAAGATCGTCAAGTACGGCACTCTAGTGCCGGGGGGGCTATACAACGTGAGCTTCGCTTTCCTCATGAACGAAGCGCGCTTTGACAAGCTCGACAAGGCGGATCAAGAGGCGATTCTCTCCGTCTCGGGATTGTCCCTGGCACGCACCGCAGGTAAAGCGTGGGACGAGCACGATGCGCAGAGTCTGGCGGCACTCAAAGCGGGCAATGTCCCCGTGGCCGCGGCCGGTGCGCCTTTGGTAAGCGCGATCAAGGACAAGACGGCTTCGCTCGAGCAGAGCGTGATCAAAGAAGTCTCGGCCAAGGGCGTGGACGGGACGGCGGTGCTCGCCGAGCTGCGCGCCGACATCAAGCAACTGTCCGGCAAGAAGTAAGCGGCTGACGTGGGGGAATCGCGCGGCCCGCAAGGCGATTGGGGGCGCCGCTTGGAGGCGCTGTTCGGGCTGCTGGCCGCACTGTGTCTGTTCGCCATGATGGGGCTTACTTTCTACGACGTCGGGGCGCGATACTTCTTCAATCGACCTGTCGGCGGAAGCTTGGAGCTCACCGAGCTGCTGCTGGTCGGCCTCATCTTCACCGGCTTGCCCTTGGTGTCGCGCAATGACGAGCACGTCGCTATCGATCTATTGGATCAGCGGCTCTCGTCCCGTCTGCGCGCGCATCTGCGCAGGCTCGTCGATGCGCTGTGTGCGCTCTTGTTGTTCGGACTCGCTTTGCTGCTGTATCGCAAGGCGGGACAGCTTGCCTCCTACGGCGACGAGACCGCCGTGCTGAAGATTGCGCTCGCTCCGTTCGTGCATGCCATGAGCGGCTTGAGCTTCCTGGCGGGCGCCATTCACGCGGCCAAAGCTCTAAGGCGACGATAGGGAGCCTAGTGCAAGAAGCCCTCATCGGGTTTGCCGCGATGCTCGTGCTCGCCTTGCTGCGGGTGCCGATCGCCTTTGCCATGGGCGTGGTCGGTGTCGCTGCCCTCGCGCTCATGCGCGGTTGGCCGGCCGCGTTCGCCATGGCAGGCACGGTTGCCTACGAGACGGGGTTTCAGTACACGCTGTCGGTGGTGCCGCTGTTCGTCCTGATGGGCAACTTCGTTACCCGTGCGGGCATGTCGCGCGAACTGTACGGGGCGGCCTATGCCTTCATCGGACATCGTCGCGGCGGATTGGCTATGGCGACGGTGCTCGCTTGCGGCGGGTTTGCGGCGATCTGCGGGTCGAGTCTGGCGACCGCCGCCACCATGTCGAAGGTCGCGATGCCGTCGATGCGCCGTTTCGGCTATAGCGACGCGCTCGCCGCGGGGTCGATCGCCGCCGGCGGCACGCTTGGGATCCTGATTCCGCCTTCGGTCATCATGGTCATCTACGGCATCATGACCGAGACGAACATCGGCAAGCTGTTCGCGGCCGGCATACTCCCTGGGTTGCTCGCCGTGTCTTGTTACTTGGCGGCGGTGCGCTATACGGTGTGGCGCGACCCGAAGTCGGCCCCGCCGGGCGAGCGCTCGAGTTGGAAAACGCGCTTGAGTGCGCTGCGGGAAATCTGGGCGATCGTCGTGCTGTTCGCGTTGGTAATGGGAGGCATCTACGGCGGCGTGTTCACGCCGACAGAGGCGGCCGGCATCGGGGCAGCGGGCGCGTTCGGCTTCGCCTTGTATCGCCGCGCACTGAGCTGGAAGGGATTGCTCGAAGTGCTCATTGAAAGCGCGCGCACCACGGCGATGATCTTTTGCATCCTCATCGGGGCGCTAATGTTCGCGAATTTCGTGAACTTCACGACCTTTCCGACCGACTTGAAAGCAGTCGTGTCGCGTTACGAGATCGATCCGGTGCTGGTGGTCGCGCTCATTTGCGTGATCTACGTCGCCTTGGGTTGCGTGCTGGAGAGCATTTCCATGATCTTGCTCACGGTGCCGGTGTTCTATCCGCTGGTCGCCCACCTAGGATTCGACTTGGTGTGGTTCGGCATCATCGTCGTGGTGGTAACCGAGATCAGCCTGATCACGCCGCCGGTCGGACTCAACGTATTCGTGCTGCGCACCTTGTTGCCGGACGTGTCTACGCGAACCGTATTTCGCGGCGTGACGCCGTTTATCGTGGCCGACTTCGTGCGGTTAGCGCTGTTGGTCGCGTTTCCGGCCGTGAGCTTGTTCTTGCCGCGGTTTGTGCCCTGAGCGCAGCCCCCGAGATATATTGACTAACCGGTCGGTCGGCAATAGAATGCCCGCGTCTACGACTTGAGCGACTGCCCGAAAAGGGGTGAGCTATGGCACCCAACACTCGCGAGGCCGAAGGCCTCGTCAACTCCTCGCAGGCCCCAAGCGAGGCGCCTTTGGCGGCCCCGGATCCCGAGCGGATTCTGTTCGGTGCGCAGCCCGCACCGGTGATTCCCGCCATGAACATCTTCCCCATGGAATGGAAGGTGGAAACACCCAAGCTGTACGAGATCTATGACGCGGCGCGCGATCCGGCTTGGGCGCCGAACAGGTTGCCCTGGGACACTCTGCAGGCGCACGAATGGAGCCTCGATCAGCGCTATGCCGTCGCTTACTGGTTCGCCCTGTTGAGCGTGTTCGACGCCTCCGGGCCGGCGGTGTTTTCACGCGCCATGATCCACACCTACGAAACCAAAGAAGAAGATCCCATACGCAAGTGCTTCTTCTCGGTGGTGCGCGACGAGATGAACCACGAGGAGGTGTGCGGCCGCGCCATCAAGGCCCTGACTCCTGACGGGCCGCTCGGCTACGAGCCGCAAACCCCGTGGGGACAGCTCGCGCGCAACAACGTGCAGTGGCTGTTTCATAACGGCGGGCGCTACTGGAACGGCTTCAAGAACGCCGTGCACCGCTATCCGGTGCCGATCCTGTTTACTTCCTTCTTGTTCGGCGAGGTCGCCTCCAGCACCTTGTTCCACGGCATGTACCAACGCACCAGCATTCCTGTGTTCAAGGAAGCGTTTCGCCGCATCGGCCAAGACGAAGGTCGCCACCTAGGTATCTGTCTAGCGGTGTTGCAGAAGGTTCTACCGACCTTGACAGCAGAGGACAAAGAGGTGATCACGGCGCAATTGCGGGCTGGGTTTGTGTTCCTGTCTGGCATCCTGTTCGAGCCGCCGGAGCAATTCTGGCAGCTGCCGGACACCTTCCTGCCGGCGCATCGCGCGCTGGAGGCGCTCGCGCAAAGCGCGGGCTTGGGGATACTGACTCTGGAAGAGCGAAAACAAAACTGGCGCAACTCGGTGCTGCGCATGAAAGCGAACTTGGAGCCCTACGGCATCGAGTTTCCTGCGCTGCCGGAAATTGGGGTCGACGGCGCAACCGTGGCGTTCGATCCGGACAAGATCGTCCCGATCTTCTAGACGATGCCGCGCACGCGGGCGGTGACCTTCGACGCGCAGCGCGCGGCCATCCTGCGTGCCGCGGCGGATTTGTTTGCCGAGTACGGCTTTGCGGCCACCTCGATGGCGCAGCTCGCCGAGCGCTGCGGCGTTTCCAAGGCGCTCCTGTATCACTACTACCGCGCCAAAGAAGACATTCTGTTCGATCTCGTGGACGGCCACGCGCAACGCCTGGTCGAGATCGTGCGCGCGGTGCGTGGCTCGCCCGGCGAAGACGCGCTCGCCAACTTGATACGCCGCTTCTTGCAGGAGTACGAGAGTGCGCAAGCGCAGCATCGCGTACTGGTGCAAGACGTGAAATTCCTGCCCCAAGCGCAGCGCCAAGTCGTGGTCGCGCGCCAGCGCGAGATCGTGCAGGCTTTCTCGCACGAGATCGCGAAAACCTATCCCGAACTGAGTGCGCGCGCACTGGCTGGGCCGCTCGCTATGCTGCTGTTCGGTATGATCAATTGGCATTTCACTTGGCTCAAGCCCGGCGGCAAGCTGAGTTACGCGGACCTGGCGGAGTTAGTGATCGCGATGTTCGAAGGCGGACTCGGCGCGCTCAACGATCGGCGAGGGGCTCGCCCCGCAAAGCAAGACGAGCATGAGCGCACCCTGCGCGGCAACGCGCATGGCTGAGCACACCATCGTGGTCGACAATGCCGGCGCGACATTTCTAGCCGCAAGCGGGGAGATCATTCTCGATGCGGCCCTGCGGCAGGGGATCGCGCTGCCACACCAGTGTCGGGGCGCCTCGTGCGGCACGTGCAAGGCGCGACTGCTCGAAGGCGAGGTAGACCACGGCTGGAACTTCGGTCTTGCGCTGACCGACGAGGAGAAGGCGCAAGGCTACTGCCTGCTGTGCCAGTCTCGACCGCTGTCGACTCGGTTGCGGGTGTGCACGGTCAACGCGATGCCGAGCGGGTCGTCTATGCCGCGCCGAGTCGAGACGCAGGTCGTGGCGCTGGCGCGGGAGAGCCATAACGTATGCAGGCTGACCTTGGCGCTGCCGAGCGGCGCTGACTTCGAAGCGCGCCCCGGCGGCTATGCGGAGCTGGTACTGCCCGGAGTAAGCCCTCATCGCACGTACAGTTTTGCCGGCGTTGCCATGGCGGGGCTGGTTTCGTTTTATGTGTCCCGGCATCCGCATGGCAAGGCGAGCGGGTACGTCCACGAGCAACTTAGGGTCGGCGACAAGATGGGCATCGTCGGGCCGTTCGGTCAATTCGCGCTACCCCCGGACGCCGATGCCCCGGTTCTGGCGTTAGCGGGCGGGACAGGGTTGGCGCCGATATTGGCGCTCGCGCAAGCGACAATGGAGCGAGAAAACCCCGCCTCGTTCGAGATTCTGCTGTCCCTGCGCGAGCCTGCGGAGTTGTTCGCTCTGGACCGGTTGTTAGAGCTCGAGCGCCGCTCGGCTGGCCGCCTGCGATATCGCGTCGCCTACTCCCGGGCCCAAGCCGATGGCGTCGCCGCACTGAGCGGCCGGTTGCCCGCATTGCTGCCCGCGCTTTATCCGAGCCTCGACGCCTATCGCGTACTGATCGCAGGGTCGCCGTCTTTTGTCGATGCCTGTGCGAGCGTGGCGCGGCAACTGGGAGTGGGGCAGGGGAATTTGGCCTTGGATAGGTTCACGGCCGCGGTCGGGTCCTGACGGAGCTGCCGGAGCGTCTGACAGTCGTTAACGAATTCAGCACGGACAAGATAGAGAACAAAAAAAAGAAATAGTTAAAAGAGAGTAATGAGATTCAACATTAATAATGTAGGCGCCTCCCGGCAGCCCTAATCTGCCTAATGAAATTGGCTATCCCACTGAATTTGTGCTAGAGCAGCAGGGAGGGTCGCTCAAGACGATCCGAAAACCAAAAAAACAAAAAGCGAACCCACTTCCAAACACTCTTCAATAACAAGATCCCCCAATGGACATCAAGAACCGTTACTACAAACACTCCCGGTTGTCAGAGCAAAAATTCACCCATCTCATCGACTGCTTCGCGCGAGACTTGTCGGCCACCCAAGCGGCCGCCGAGACCGGAATCAGTCTTCGTGCGACCAATACGATCTACCTAAAGCTGCGACATCGGATCGCGGAGGGCGCTGAAGAGCGTACGGCCGATGCGGGCGGCTTGGTAACTTGGGCGCCGTCGGAGGTGTTCGCGGTCCGGGCGCAGGGCGAGGGTGTGCGGGCCAACGTGATGCCGCGCCTTTCCAAGCTGTGGCTGCGCAGCATGACCTCGCAGCCCGCCGATGCGCGCCGCAATCTGGAGAATGACCCCAGTCGGCCTTGGGATGTGTTGGTCGACTTCGGGTTTCAGTACTGCATGCGGCTCAGTTCCGCCCTGGGTGCTTACGGCGACGCGAGCATGACGCCGAACATGGTCGATGAATTCCTCACCTTCGCCAAACGTCGTTTGCACAAGTTCAACGGCGTGGCGGCGCACACATTCCATTTGCACCTGCAAGAGAGTGTGTACCGCTACAACTCGAGGGCACAAAACCTGGCCGAGCTGTTGCTTCAGGAACTCGCGCAA
>CAZILI010000179.1:0-7718 GCA_964539965.1 uncultured Burkholderiales bacterium
TGTGCTCACCGCGACCTCGGGGGGCAAACTGCAAGGCGTGAGCTACGACAACGGCACTCTGCGGGCCGACCTTACCGTTCCCGACAACGCCGCGTTGGAGGCTCTGCGCACTCGCCTGCAGAGCCACACACCGCCTGGGCGGATCGAATCCAGCACGCCGCGCGCGGGTGCGCTCGCCGCGCGCGTCGCCTTCGGAGGGACCGCGCCATGACGCCGGCACTGCGCCAGTTCTGGCAGGCGCGCACCAGCCGCGAGCGCCTGATCCTCAGCGCCGGAGGCGGCGCCCTGGCGCTCCTGCTGCTGTACTCGCTGGTCTGGCTGCCGATGAGCCTGGAGCGCAGCCGGCTGCGAGCCAGTCTCCCGGACCTGCGGGCGAAAGCCGCGCAAATGCGCTCCCAAGCGCAAGAAATCGGGCGGCTCAAGGCGAGCGCCGGACCCGACACCCAGGACATCCGCGCCGCAATCGACGCGGCGGCGCAGAGCGCCGGCGTGAAGGACAAGTTGACGACGACCGAGGCCTTAGATCAGCGGCGCGCGCGCGTGACTTTCAACGAGGTCGCCTTCGACGCTTACTTGAACTGGCTGTTGCAATTGCAGCGCCAGCATCGGGTTCGGGTTGAGTCGAGCCAGCTGGAAGCGCTGCCGGCGAGCGGACGAGTAAAGGTGAACGTAACCTTGGCCAAAGCGGGCGCGTCCACATGAGATTGGCGCTGCCGAGCTTTCGCTTGCCGCCGTTGCGCTATCTGTTCGGCGGCATTGCGCTTTACCTGGTATTCCTCCTGGCAACGGCGCCCGCCTCGTTGCTGAACTGGGTGCTGCCGCAATTGCCGCGCTCACCTCTGGCCCTCGGGCTCGCCGACGGCACGTTGTGGAGCGGAGAGGCCGGCCGCAGCAATGTCACCTTGCCGAACGGGCTTGCGCTCAGCTTTGATCGGGTCAAGTGGCGATTCGCTCCGCTCGCCCTGCTACGCGCAGAGATCGCGCTCCATCTGAATTTGACCGGAGCGGGCCTGCAGGCGCAAGGCGTGGTCGGCCGATCTCTGTTATCGAGCACCCTGCAGCTGCGCGATTGCCGCGCCAGCGCCCCGGCGAGCTTTGCCACTCAATTCATGCCGGCGCTCGAAATTTGGAAACCGAGCGGCAGCATCGAACTGGAAACGGAAGGCTTTCGCTTGCTGGACAAAGGCGCCGAGGGCAAGGCCACCGTGCGCTGGAAGGACGCTGCGGTCACCTTGAGCCCGGTCAAACCCCTGGGCAGCTATGTGGTGAATTTGGAGGGCAACGCCAACGGCGTGCAATATCAAGTCAGCACGACCTCAGGCAGCTTGCAGGTCGAGGGCCGTGGCACGTGGAGTCCGGAGCAAGCGCCCAAGTTCCTCGGGACGGCTCGAGCGCAAAAGGGTCAAGAAGCCCAGTTGGTCGATCTGCTCCGCTTGATGGGCCGCGACGAGGGCAATGGTGTATTTCGCATGAGCGCGCAGTAGAATAGCGGCATGTGCCATACCGATCTGCTTTCTCACCTTTTCCCGTCGGCGGATGTTCGTCTGTGCTCTCGGGAGGCCGCATGAAGCGCCGGCAACGGTTCGAGGAAGTGCTCGAGACCGAAGATATCGAGGTACTGGCTCGCGCGCTCGCGCCTATCGAGCCCGCCCCGGCCGCGCGGCTGTCCATGCGCGAGCGTTTGCTCGAGCGGGCGAGGCAAGCGAGCGCCCCGCAAACGGTGCTCATGCAGGAAGGCGAGTGGGTCGCCCTTTCACCGCTGGTCGAAGTCAAGAAGCTATTCCGTGACGACACCGGCAACGCCCTGTTGTACCGAGTCCAGCCCGGTGGCGTGCTGCCCGATCATCACCATTTCCACGACGAAGAGTGCCTGGTGCTCGAAGGCGAAATGACGCTCGGAGAGCTGCAACTGCGCGCCGGCGATTTTCACCGCCTGCGCAAAGGCACAGAACACCGCCAGATCTACTCGCGCACCGGAGCGGTTTTCTACGTGCGCAACACTACCCTTTAGGGCTACGCGCGACATCCAGTAGCGCCTTCTCTTGCGTAGTGAGTGCAGGACGGCTCACAGCGGGGAGAAGACCCATGGATGGGGAGTGTTTTCAGCCTGGCCCCTTGTTCTCTATACTGTCGCGATTCGAACAGGCACCGGCGCGCCCGGCAAGACGAGCGGTGAACGACACCAGCGCGGCACAGGAGGCGGAACTCGTCGGGCTGATCGAGCGCATCGCGCGTAAGGACGACGCGGCGCTCGGCAAGTTGTACGACCTCACGGTGAGCCGCGTGTACGGTTTGGCGTTGCGCATTACACGCCAGCGCGAAGCGGCCGAAGAAGTCAGCGAAGACGTCTACCTCCAAGTATGGGATCAAGCCGACCGCTTCGATGCGCAGCGCGGCCGTGCGTACGCTTGGCTGCTGACGCTCTGCCGCAGCCGCGCGCTCGACCATCTGCGCCGACGCGACGACGCCGAGAGCCATCCCGATCCCGAGACCTTGGTCGACGAGCCGGGACACGGCGATCCGCAAGATCTGCTGCTCGCGGTCGAAGCCAACAGCCGAGTGCACGCCGTACTCGAGCAATTGAGCGCCACACAGCGCCAACTGCTCGCGCTGGCCTTTTTCAAGGGGCTGTCGCATCAAGAGATCGCGCAGCACGCCGGCATGCCGCTCGGCACGGTGAAGACACACCTACGCAAGGCGCTGGAGGCCATGCGCGAGGCCCTCGCCGAGTATCACGGAATCGCGGGGTAAGGCCGATGAATCCACTCAATCCAGCCGCTATCGACCGCAACCTCACCGAGGCGATCCAGCACGCGCTGCACCCGATTTCGCCCGCGCCCGAGGCGCGACAAGCGCTGCGCGGGCGCATCCTCGAGCGCGCCCGCCGTCCGTTGACCCCGCCGCACCACACGGTACGTGCCGACGAGGGCGCCTGGCAGCAAGTCGCACCCTTGGTCGAAGTGAAGCTCCTGTTTCGCGACGACCATAGCGAGGCGGTCCTGTACCGTTTGCAGCCGGGCGCCGAGCTTTCGAGCCACGACCACCCGAGCGACGAAGAGTGCATGATGCTCGAAGGAGAAATGTGGATCGGCGACCTGCGGCTGGCTGCCGGCGACTTCCACTTGGGACAACGGGGCAGGCCGCATCCGGCGATCACTTCGCCCAAAGGGGCGCTGCTGTATGTTCGGCGTGGCATTGACGGGTCCGCCGCTGCTGGCTGAGGCGTCGGAGTTTCGCGCGCCGCCTTGGCTTGCGGGCGGACACTCGCAAACGATCTACAGTTCGCTGCTTGCGCCCACGCCGCGCGTCGTTTATCGGCGTGAGCGCTGGGACACCCCGGACGGCGACTTCATCGACCTCGATTGGATCGACGGCCCCGCCGATGCGCCGCTCGTAGCGGTGTTTCACGGGCTGGAAGGCAGCTCACGCAGTCACTACGCCTTGCACACGATGCGCGCGCTCGCCGCCCGCGGCTGGCGCGGCGTGGTGCCGCACTTTCGCGGCTGCAGCGGCGAGCCCAATCGCGCGCCGCGGGCGTATCACTCCGGCGATTTCGAAGAGATCGACTGGATCGCGCGGCGTCTGCGTGCGCGAGCCGGCGCGGCGCCGCTGTTCCTCGCCGGTTTCTCCTTGGGGGGCAACGCGCTCCTGAAATGGTGCGGGGAAACCGGCCGGCTGGCCGCTTCGGTCGCCCGCGCCGCCGCCGCCGTGTCGGCCCCGCTCGATCTCCATGCGGCGGGCGACGCCTTGGAACGCGGATTCAACCGCGTCTACACGCATAACTTTCTACGCACGCTCAAGCCCAACATGCTCGCCAAGCTGGAGCGCTTCCCGGGCCTGTTCGACGCCGCCGCGCTGCGGCGCGCGCGCACCATGCGCGAGTTCGACGATATCGTCACCGCGCCGCTGCACGGCTTTCGCGACACCGACGACTACTGGAAGCGCTCGAGCAGCAAACCGGTACTCGGCGCCATTGCCGTGCCGAGCTTGATCGTCAACGCCTGCAACGACCCTTTTCTGCCCGCCGCCGCACTCCCCACGACCGCGCAGGTCTCCGCCCACACGCGCCTGCTGCTGCCCAGAAGCGGTGGCCATGTCGGTTTCGTGGACGGCGCCTTCCCTGGCGATTTTTGCTGGCTTACCGGAGTGTTATTGTCGTTTTTCGAGGAAACACTTTAACTCTGCGCTCTGCCCCTTGCCAACCCCGCCTTTGACTGTATATATTTCCAGCTTACTGAATCGATCGAGCAGAATCGCATGACCGAACTCACTGCCCGCCAGGCGGAGATACTGGAACTCATTAAGGACTTCACCGAGTCGACCGGTTTTCCGCCCACGCGCGCCGAAATCGCGAAAGCCCTGGGGTTTCGTTCGGTCAATGCCGCCGAGGATCACTTGCGAGCGCTGGCGCGCAAGGGCGTGATCGAGCTTCTGGCGGGAGCCTCGCGCGGCATCCGCCTAAAGGGCGGCTCGGGCGTGCCGCTGATCGGACGCGTCGCGGCAGGCCGGCCGATCTTGGCCGAGCAGCACGTCGAGGCGCGCTATCAGATCGACCCCGCGCTGTTTCGCCCGCGTGCTCACTACCTGCTGCGCGTGCGTGGAGCGAGCATGCGCGATGCCGGTATACTCGACGGCGATCTCCTGGCCGTGCATCGCTCTTCCGAGGCGCGCTCGGGTCAGATCATCGTGGCGCGCATCAATGACGAAGTCACCGTGAAGCGGCTCAAGCGCCGCGGACACGCCGTCGAACTGGTGGCGGAGAATCCCGACTTCGCGCCCATTGCGGTCGATCCGCGTCGCGACACCTTCGTCATCGAAGGCCTGGGCGTGGGTATCGTGCGTAGCGGCAAGATAACATGAGCCTCGTATCAGGTACTCCCCGTTGTAGGGGATCAGAAGCCTAATGTACATGAGACGTATAGACATATACCCCCTGATTTCTGGCGGGGGACCGGCATGACCGGCAGCTCCCCGGGCCGGACCGCCGCGATCGTCGGGGTTGCCGAATCCGACCTCGGGCGCACGCCTGGGCGCACCGCGTTGCAGTTGCAAGCGCAAGCCGCCCGCACGGCGCTGCTCGAAGCGGGGCTGACCCTGCAAGACGTGGACGGGGTGTTCACGCAGGTCGAAGACCGCTTCCCGAGCGCCCTGCTCGCCGAGTATCTCGGCATACGCCCGCGCTATTTCGACACGACGGCGGCGGGCGGTGCCTCCAACCTCGCGCACGTCAATCACGCGGTGGCGGCGATCCAAGCGGGCTTGTGCGAGGTCGCGCTCGTTACCTACGGCAGCACGCAAGCCTCCGACAGTTCGCGCAAGCTCGGCGGTGTGGCCGAAGATCCGCGCACTCCCCGCGGCCAGTTCGTCGTGCCCTACGGCATGCTGACGCCGATCGGCTTTTACGCCATGGTCGCGCAGCGCCACATGCACGTCTACGGGACGCGCCCCGAGCAGTTGGCCGGGGTCGCGGTGGCCGCACGACAATGGGCGATGCGCAACCCCAAGGCCTATCGCCGCGAGCCCTTAAGCGTGGCCGACGTGCTGGCCTCGCCCATGATCGCCGAGCCGCTGCGTCAGCGCGACTGTTGTTTGGTCACCGACGGCGGCGGCGCGCTGGTGATCACCTCGGCCGCGCGGGCGCGCTCGCTCAAGCAAAAACCGATCAGCATCATCGGCTTCGCTGAAAGCCATACGCACCACTTCACGCCCTTCGAGTGGGACGATTGGCTGGTCACTTGCGCCGCCGACACCGGCAAGCGCGCCTTCGCCATGGCCGGCGTCAGCCACGCCGACCTCGACGTGGTGCAGATCTATGACGCCTTCACCATCATGGTGATGCAATCGCTCGAAGATCTGGGGTTTTGCGCGCACGGCGAGGCGGGCGCGTTTGTGGCCGGCGGCCGCATCGCCCCGGGCGGCGCCTTTCCCATGAATACCTCGGGCGGCGGGCTGTCGTATTGCCATCCGGGCATGTTCGGCATCTTCTTGGTGATCGAAGCCGTGCGGCAGCTGCGCGGCGAGTGCGGCGAGCGCCAAGTCGCCGACGCCAAGCTCGCGCTGTGTCATGCGACCGGACTGGTGTTCTCCTCGGCCGCAACTTTGATCTTGGCTAAGGACTGATCCGTGTCACGACCCCTGCCCCAACCCACCCCCGAGACTCAATCCTACTGGGACGCCGCCCGCGAGGGCCGCTTGCTGATTCAGCGCTGCAAGGGCTGCGGCAAGCATCAGTTCTATCCGCGCGCCTTTTGCGTGCGCTGCCTATCCGAGGACGTGGACTTCGTGCAAGCGCGCGGCGAAGGCACGATCTACACCTACACCATCAACCATCGGGCCGCCAACGAGGCCATGCAAACGAGCCTGCCCTATGCGGTGGCCGTGGTCGAACTCGCCGAAGGCGTGCGCCTGATGGCCAACATCGTCGAAAGCGACCTTGCCGCTATCCGGATCGGCGCCGCGGTAGAGGTGAATTTCGAGCGCGTTGGCGAGTCGATCAGCTTGCCGCAGTTTCGCCTGAAATGAAGCGCGGACTCGAGACGAGAATCGGACTGCGTGCGCTCGCGCTGGCTGTCGTTGTCGGCGCCGCCGCCCCCGCCTCGGCTGATCGAGCCTTGGACGCTAAGGCGCAGCGCGGCCGCGATCTGCACGACATGACCTGCAAAGGCTGCCACGACGACGACATGTACGTGCGCCGCGAGCGCTCGCACAATCCCTATTTCGACGTCCGCCGGCAGACCCGGCTTTGGTTGCTCACCATGGACATTACCTGGACCGAGCAAGAGTTAGACGAGGTGGTTCACTATTTGCGCCAACGGTTCTACTCGGTTGAATGAATCCGAGCGGGAATCTTTGTCCGCTGCGGCGAGTCATAGCAAGGTGACCAAACTCCTGACCTGCTTAGTCGTCGCGTTCGCCTACTTGCCCGCGTGGGGGCAGCAGGCGGACACGCTCAAGCGCGAGCAGCAAACCGAGTCGCTGGAACTCAAGCAGAAGCAATCCGAGGCCGAGCAAGACCCGAAATTGAGCGCGGAAGAGCGCGCTAAGCTCGAAGCGCTGCATGCTCGGCAGCGCGAGGAACAAGACGCGCTGCAAGCGCGACAGATCCTGCGCCGCCAGCAGTCGCAATCCATACAATCCGCTCAACCCGTCGCGCCGCTGCCCGGCCAGCGCGAGTTGCAGTCGCAACAACTGAACCGCGAGCGTCAGCAGCAAGAGTTGCTATTCGATTTGCAGCGCGACCAGCAGCGACTCACTCAACCTCGGCGCTGAGCGCTGTGCGGCGTGTCGGTCAGAACGCGTCCGGCTGCGCTTGCGGCGCGGCGTCTTGAAAGGCCCTAAGCGCCAAGCAATTCGCCTCGATCCGGCGCAGGGTGGCAAACGCCGTCACGTCGACTTTGAAGCGGTGCGCGTTGGCAAGCTGCGGCACCAAGCAGATGTCGGCGATGGTGGGCCGATCGCCGTGGCAGAACTCACCAGTCGCCGCCTCGCGCGCTAAGCGCGTCTCCATGGCTTGCAACCCGCTCGCGACCCAGTGGTGATACCAGGTGTTCTTCTGCTCCTCGCTCACTCTAAGCGTGTCGGTCAAGTAACGTAACACGCGCAGATTGTTGAGCGGATGGATCTCGCAGGCCACCAGCAGAGCCAGCGAGCGCACCCGCGCGCGGTCGAGCGCCTCGCGCGGCAGCAACGGCGGCTCGGGGTGCTTCTCTTCCAGGTAC
>CAZILI010000180.1:0-5203 GCA_964539965.1 uncultured Burkholderiales bacterium
GGCCTCGGCAAGACGCCGCACGAGCCTGCGCGCTACATGCGTTTGCCCATCGAGCTGCTGGTATTGGTGTGCGCCGTGGTCGGACTCGTGCCCGCGTTGACGGTCGGTCCGCTGCTCGCCACTGCGGCCAGACCGGTAGTCGGTGGCGCCTTGCCGGAGTACAGTCTCGGCCTTTGGCACGGCTTTAACGCGCCGCTGGCGATGAGCGTGCTCGCGATCGTTGCGGGGACGGGGTTGTACATGGCCTTGCAACGAGGCAACGGCTTACATCGCTGGCCGCGCGCGCCGCTCACCGGTCGCTTGGACGGCAAGCGCGCTTTCGACGCCACGTTGCGCGCGCTCACCAATATGGCCGAGCACTTAGGCGCCGCGCTCGATCGCGGCGGAGTGCGCCGCTCGGTGCTGTTTGCGCTCGTCCTTGCCTTGCTAGCCGGCGCCTGGCCCCTTCTGCGCAGCGCCACCGAGCCGACCGTCCCGCACGCCATCGCGCTGCAGCCCGCAGCCGTAGCGCTATTCGCGGTCGGGCTAGCGTGCACCTTGGGCGTCGTCGTGCGACACCGCGAGCGCATGATCGCCCTCTTGCTGATGGGAGCCGTCGGCCTCATCGTAAGCCTGGTATTCGTCTATTTTTCCGCGCCCGACCTCGCGCTCACGCAGCTGCTGGTCGAGGTCGCGACCATCGTCTTGATGATGTTGGCGCTGCACTACTTGCCCTCGCGCGGCACAGCCGAGCCGGGCCGTGCACGTAAGCTGCGCGACGCGGCAGTGGCGGTCACTGCGGGGACAAGCGTCGCGGCCCTGGTGTGGACGGTGCTGACACGGTCTACCGACCGAAGTATCTCACCGTTCTACTTGCAGAACAGCGTGCCCGAAGGGGGTGGGGCGAACGTCGTGAACGTGATCGTCGTCGATTTCCGCGCCTTCGATACCTTGGGGGAAATAACCGTGCTGGCGGTCGCAGGTCTCGTTGTTCATGCGCTGTTGGCCAATTTCTCCCCTCGCGGTACGGCGTCGAATCCGCTCGCCGCCGAGCGGCATCCGCTCGTGCTGGCGCACGTAGCGCGACTGTTGCTGCCGATGGCCGTTATGGTGTCTATATACTTCTTTCTTCGCGGTCACAACCTTCCGGGAGGAGGCTTCATCGCTGGGCTGGTGTTCTCCCTGGCGTTCATCTTGCAATACGTCGCCAACGGGGCCCAATGGGTGGAGACACATTGGCATCCGCGCCCGCAAGCCTCGATGGGATGGGGCTTGGGCGTAGCCGGCCTCACCGGAGTCGGCTCGTGGGCACTCTCCTATCCGTTTCTCACCAGTGCGACCCGCTACCTCGACGCAGGATGGTTGGGAAAAATCCCCCTGGCGAGCGCCATGTTGTTCGACCTGGGCGTGTTCCTCACCGTGGTGGGCGCCACGCTGCTCGCGCTGTCCTCGATCGGCCGCCTGTCGCAAGCGCGGAGCTGACGCGATGGAGGCCGCACTCGCCGCCGGCATCGGCGTCCTTACCGCCGCCGGGATCTATCTGATGTTACGTCCGCGCACCTTCGATGTCGCGCTCGGGCTAACCTTGCTGTCGTACGCCGTCAATCTCTTCCTCTTCGCCATGGGGCGGCTTGCCGTCAATCGCGCGCCCATTATCGCCGCAGGGCGCGTCGCCGACTTGAGTCACTATGCCGACCCGCTGCCTCAAGCACTGGTGCTGACCGCCATCGTCATCGGCTTCGCCATGACGGCACTGCTGCTGGTGATCGCGTTCGTGAACCGGAGCGAGAACGACAGCGACCATGTCGACGCCGATGCCGACTCACGAGATCACCAATGAACGCTGCGACCGGCCATTGGCTCGTCGTGCCGATCGTGCTGCCGTTGTTCGCCGGCGCACTGCTGATCCTACTCGGGCGACGCCTACCACGCGTGCAGGCGACGCTGAGTGCGCTCAGCGCGATTACGTTGCTGGCGGTAGCGGTCGGTCTGTTTCGGATCGCCGCCGACGGGGAGACGATGGTCTATCTTGTGGGCAACTGGAGAGCGCCCTTCGGCATCGCGCTGGCGCTCGATCGGCTGAATGCGCTCATGCTCTTGCTTACTGCCATCGTGGCGCTCGCCGCGCTCGTATACGCGCTCGCGCGCTGGCACGCGCACGGCCTGCATTTCCATGCCTTGTTTCAGTTCCAGCTGATGGGCCTCAACGGCGCGTTTCTCACCGCCGACTTGTTCAATCTGTTTGTGTTCTTCGAGCTGCTGCTGATTGCCTCCTACGGCTTGCTGCTGCACGGCGCGGGGGCGCGCCGGCTGGCCTCGGCGATTCACTATGTGGTGATCAATCTGAGCGGATCGGCGTTGTTCTTGTTTGCCGTAGGCCTGGTCTATGCAGCCAGCGGCACCCTCAACTTAGCCGATCTCGCCGCCAAGCTCCCCGCATTGGACGGCGCGGATCGCACCTTGGCCCAGGTGGGGATACTCGTCTTGCTGGTGGCGTTTTGCATCAAGGCGGCCCTGCTGCCGTTGAATTGCTGGTTGCCCGCTACTTACTCCGCCGCCGGCGCGCCGATTGCCGCCCTGTTCGTGATCATGACCAAGCTCGGCGTCTACGCGGTCTTGCGCGTGCACCTACTGCTGTTCCAGACGAGCGAGGACGTGACGTGGCAGGCGCCGGCGGGCGCTCTCGCCGCGCTGGGCATGGCTACCATCGTAGCCGCGGCGTGCGGCGTCCTCGCTACGCGCTGTCTGTCGCGCATGATCGGAGGTTTCGTGCTGGTGTCCTCCGGGACCTTGCTCGCCTGCGTTGCCCTGGGGCACACGATGACCGCCCCCGCTTTGTTCTACCTCGTGCAGGCCACCTTGGCCGCGAGTGCGTTCTTCCTCCTGAGCGAGCCTCTGGCTCGCGCACGAGGCGCAGCGGCCACTGCGCTCGACCGCGCCGGGCCGATTCCGCAGGGCATCTGGCTCGCCTTGGCGTTCTTGGTGTTGGCTTTGAGCATCACGGGCGCGCCTCCGTTGGCCGGATTTCTGGCGAAGTTCGCCATCCTGCGCAAAGCGATCGAGGCACCACTCGGGTTTGCATTACTGGGCGCTCTCATGTTGAGCGGACTGCTCGGTGTAGTCGCGCTGTCGCGCGCCGGAAGCGCGATTTTCTGGAAAGGCGAGACCGGCGGAGCGCCATCGCCCAGTAGGCCGCACCCGTTCGAGTCGGGCGCCATCGGAGGCCTCGTCTTGCTATCGCTGCTGCAAACCGTGTTCCCTGCCCCGCTCATGCGCTACGTCGAGGCAACGGCGGCGGCGCTGCATGCGCCGCAGGCCTACGTCGACGCGATTTCAGGCAGCGACCCGGTGCCCAAGCGCTGACCGTGCCGACATGAAACATCTGTTTCCCTCCGCAGCGCTATCGCTCTTCTTGTTCGGCCTATGGCTATGCCTGAACGGCACGCTCAGCCTCGCGCAGGCACTGCTGGGGGCCGGACTAGCGGTAGCCATACCTTGGTGGACGGAGCGGCTGCGTCCCGACAAGGCTCGATTCAAGCGCCCGGCGCGGATGCTCCGCCTTCTCCTGCGCGTGCTGAAAGACATCCTGGTCGCCAATCTACAAGTGAGCAAAGCCATACTGGGACCCGAGTCCGCGCTACGGCCTAGGTTCGTGCGCATCTCGCTCGATATTAGCGACCAAAATGCAGTCACCGCCTTGCTCGCCATCATCAGCCTAACGCCCGGCACCGTGTCGGCCGACCTGTCTGGCGATCGCCGCGAACTGCTGGTGCACGCGCTGCATGCCCCGGACGAGGAGGCCCTGATCGCGGACATCAAGCTACGTTACGAATCGCCCCTCAAAGAGATCTTCGAATGATGCTGCATACCGCTATTCCGATGGCACTCGGCATTTTCTTCATCGCTCTCGGCCTCGCCACCTGGCGGCTCATCGCCGGCCCCGACATCGTCGACCGTATCCTGGCGCTCGACACGATCTACGTGAACGCCTTGGCGATTGTCGTGTTGGCCGGTATCTGGTTCGATACCAAGCTCTACTTCGAGGTTGCGCTCGCGATCGCCATGCTGGGTTTCATCGGCACGGTCAGCTTGTCTCAGTACCTTTTGCGCGGAGATATCGTCGAATGAACGCCTTGTCTGTTTGGAGTGACCTGCTGGTCAGTGCCCTAGCGCTGATCGGCGCGCTGTTCGCGTTGATCGGCTCCTATGGCCTCGCGAAGCTCTCGAATTTCTTCTTGCGCCTGCACGGTCCGACCAAGGCGACCACCTTGGGCGTGGGCTGTGCCCTCATCGCTTCGGCTGCATATTTCTCGCTGCGCTCGGGCGAGTTCGTCGTGCACGAATTGCTCGTCTCATTGTTCCTGTTCTTAACCGCTCCCGTCGCTGCGCACCTGCTCGCCAAAGCGGCGTTGCACTCGCATCACAAAGGTATGCATTAGAGTCTATTTTCCTGATCACCAGAAATCATGTTTCTATATGAACCGGTGCCCTAGTTATCCGCTCCAATCAGTCGTAGTTGTCCGACGCTCAACTGAAAAGGAGATGTTTGATGAAAGCGAAGTCAGTACTAGGCCACCTGGGTGTTTGCAGTGCGCTATTGCTCCCGATTTCTGCCCTCGCCGGCGGCAGTCAAGTCGCCGCCGAGCAAAAGAAGGCCGCCGCGGCCGCCCAAACCCCTGACAAGAGCAGCGAGTCGAAGGGCTATGCGAGCATTCTGGAGGCCGCCAAGTCCAACGGTCAATTCGGCACGTTCCTTAGCGCGGTGGAGAAAGCCGGCTTGACGGATACGCTTGCAGGCAAGGGCGCCTACACCGTCTTTGCGCCCACCGACGAGGCGTTCAAGCGCGTGCCGGCCGATCAGCTCAACGCGTTGCTCAACGACAAAGCCAAGCTCGAGCAGGTGCTCAAGTCGCACATCCTCGGCCAGGCCCTGTCCAGCGAAGCGATGCCGCGCGCCGACGTGAGAACACTGAACGGCAACACGTTGCAGATAGACATGTATCGCTCACACAAGATGTGGGTGGCAGGCGCCGAGGTGGTGTCACCCAACATGCAAGCCGCAAACGGCTGGCTGCATGGTATCGACAAGGTGATCCTGCCCAATTGAGGGTCGGCTAGCCCCGGGCGGCTGCGCGCCGTGCGCTAACGCGCACCGCCCTTGTCCGGGGTCGGCGGTGCATCGCCGGCCCCATTTTGCGCCAGATCGCCGTGACGTAGCAGGGTG
>CAZILI010000180.1:5213-7684 GCA_964539965.1 uncultured Burkholderiales bacterium
AGAAACGGAGTGTACACTATCCGAAAAAGGAGACACCCGTGAGCGCCCGCCCCTTTGCCTATCCAACCAGTCGGTTCGAGACCACCCCTCTTTCGGACCTCAACTCTAAGGCCGAGCGCGAGCGGCTGTCGCTGTCGGCTTTGCGCGGCTTTTTCCGTATAGCGACGCAATGGCGGCTGCGCGATGAGGATGCGCGCGAGCTGCTCGGTGGCCTGTCGAGCAGCGCGTACTACGAGTGGAAAAAGAATCCGGACCGTGTGCTGGAAGTCGATCGCATCACGCGGATATCCTATCTCATCGGTATCTACAAGGCGTTGCACGTGCTGTACGGCGCCAAGCTTGCCGACGAGTGGGTGAGCCTTCCCAACAGCAACGCTATCTTTGCCGGCAAGACACCGCTAGGCTACATGCTCGGCGGTGGACTCCTGGCGATGCAGACCGTACGCCGGCTACTCGATGCGCGCCGAGGCGGCGGGTGAACTCGCCGCTGCCGCGAACAACACTCCTTCGACAGTTTGACACCTACCGGCTCATTCCCTCTAAGTTCGCAACCCTCGAGGAACCGGTACTGGCCGATATCGCCGAAGACCAGGCGCACCTCGCCGATCTTCTGGACTTGGGCAACGCAACCGACGAGCGCCTGCGCGCCGAATACGGGCTTCTGGCTGGGATCGGCGTGGATGAGTTGGTGTTCGGCGTGCCGAATTTCCGCCTCATCAACGCCGCCTTCGCCTATGCACGCCCGGAGGGAAGCCGTTTCAACGGCCCGGATCGCGGCGCATGGTATTGCGCGTTCGAGATCGGGACGGCGCTTGCCGAAGCAAGTTTCCACAAGAGCGTCGAATACCAGGAGATCGGACGCTTCGACGACAACGTGACCTACCAGGCATTGCTAGCCGACTTCACCGGTGAGTTTCACGATCTGCGAGCCGATTTGCGCTTTGCGGCTTGTCTCAATCCAAGGAGCTACGTCGCGTCACAACGACTGGCTGGGCGGCTCCTCGAAGCCGGCTCGCTCGGCGTGATCTATCCAAGTGTACGCAGCGCTGGCGGAAGCAATCTTGCGTGCTTTCGTCCCGCCGCGGTCGGCAACGTTCGGCGCGGTGACGTATACCGCTACACATGGTCTGGCAGGCCCACGCCCGTCATCGAGCGGGAGCGCTTCGAGGAGTCACCCAGGCGTCGGCCGCGACGCAAGTAGGCGGCACGGGCAGCGCGTGGAAACCCAGCCTAACGGTCAGCCCCGGGCCAGACCGCATGCGGACCCCCGCCGCCCCCCTTGACAAGCGCTACGGCCTAGCGTACCTTCGCGCTTCCCAAAAGGGGAGTAGCTTCACAGCGCTAGCCGTCATTACGGGAGTTTCCCTCCCCGGCTATGCTGGCAACGAAAGTTGTGGCGAGACCTTTACCGATCGGTAAAGGTTTTTTTTCGCCCCGACCTTTGCGCGATCGCCTGTTGCCCGGGCGAAACGACCAGCCAGCATAGGAGGTACATTCACGTGGAGCTCTTTTCGCCAGAGTTTTTCTCTGCGCTTCTCGCAATCATCGTTATCGATCTGATTCTCGCCGGCGACAACGCTATAGTCATCGCGTTGGCTGCGCGCTCGCTGCCTGCGCATTTGCGAAAGCGCGCGATCGTGTGGGGCACCGGCGGAGCGATCGCGGTTCGTGTGCTGATGACCCTGAGCGTGGTATGGCTCTTGACCGTACCGGGGCTGCGGCTGACCGGTGGGCTGCTGCTGCTCTGGATCGCCTATCGGCTCATCGTGGCGCAAGACTCGCACGCGCCGGGGCACGGCGCGGCGCAAACCGCCGGGTTTTGGGCCGCGATGAAGACCATCATCGTCGCCGACGCGCTTATGGGCCTGGACAACGTGCTGGCGATTGCCGGCGCCGCCCAGGGCAGCATGCTGTTGGTGGTGCTGGGACTGTTGATCAGCGTCCCGATCATGGTCTACGGCAGCACCGTCGTTCTCAAATGGATCGAGCGCCTGCCCTGGCTCATCTACGCCGGCGCCGGTGTATTGGCCTGGACCGCCGCCAACAGGGTCGTCAAAGAGCCGTTGATCGACGACTACCTTGCCTTGCATCGATGGACCTGGCTGGCTGTCTACGCGCTGTTCGTGGGCGGCGTGTTGGTCCTGGGTCGGCTGTCGGATCCGCGCCGCAAAGCCGCCAAATCCGCCTACGTCACCTCGCGCTCTTGACCGCGAATCGAAAATCGAAGCGACCCCCTATTTAAGGAGAAACTCATGTCCGCTATCGTACTTCCCTTGCAAGACCTGCAAGCACTCGACCAAGCCGCGCGGCTGCTGTCGCGTCGCCTCCAATCCGGTGAGCGGTTTCACGTACACGTCGTCCACGTCGACCGCCCGTTCTCGCAATACCTGAGCCGCTTCCTGCCGTCCTCCACGCTGCGCGCGGTGCATCGTGAGCGCAGCGAGCGCATTCTTTCCACGGCCGTCGCGCGT
>CAZILI010000181.1:0-7670 GCA_964539965.1 uncultured Burkholderiales bacterium
TTCGGGCCGAGGCAGCTCCATCAACTCCATCGGAGCCTTGTAGCGGCGGATGGCGAGTGCTTTCATCCAGCCACGCTCCCACTCGGAGCAGTTTCAGGTCTGGAGCTTCACCACTTCTCCACCCACGGTCGCAGCACGACTTCGAACGCCCAGGTCGAACGGTGCTGGCGATGCAGCTGCAGATAGGTTTCCGCGATGTAGTCCGGGTCGGCCATGTTGTCGTCGACGCTCGTTCCCGCCAGCCGGTGTGCGCGGGTGCCGTCTTCTTGCGTCCAACCGATCGCGGCGTCAATCGGTACATTTGCTACGTGGATACCCTGCGGCATTAGCTCTCTTGCCATGCTCTGTGCAAGCCCGGATTTGGCATGACATGCCATCGCAAAGGCGCCGCTCGACGCAAAGCCTTTGAGCGCTGCGCTTGCGTTCGTGAAGATGATCGTTCCCTTCGCGCCGTTGGCCTTTGGGGTATTCTCGCGCATGAGGCGGGCTGCCTGTTGTCCTACCAAAAACGCACTGAACGCTGCGTTCCGCAGTGTCTCTAGAACCATGCTTGGTTCGGCTTCGGTAATTCCTTTTCGAAAAATGCCGGAGACCCGTCCGTCGATGTTGTGCACGACCAACGTAGGAACCCCAAGGTCTCGAGCCACATTCTGGAACAGCAGCTCCACGGCCTCCGGTTGGCTTGCGTCGCACGCATATCGATGTACACCGTGCGTCTTCGCCAAATTCTGCAAGACCGATTTGTCCGGATTCCTGGCTGCGATGCCGACACGCATGCCGTTGTTCGCGAACAACTTGGCACAACTCGAGCTAATACCGGGTCCACCCCCAACAATGAGTGCAACGTCTTGTACAAGCGCTTGGGTATCGGGTTGGATCATGTTTTGTGCTCCCCTGCATCGCTAAGGAGATGAGCGAAGATGCGCAAATTTACGTTGCCGCCACTTTGGTTGCGCAACGGCAAGGCTCCGATCAGTTCATTTCTTCGAAAGAAAGCGCTCGACCTGCGCCGCGACCTCGACGGGGTGCTGTTGGTGAGGCGCGTGGCCGGCGAGCGGGTACACGGCGGCCTCTGCATTCGCGAGCTCTCGATAGAGCAACCAGGTGTTCTTCAGCGGAAAGAACGGGTCTCTATCGCCCGACACAATTAGAAACGGTTGCTTCACATGTTTCAGCCGTGAGTAGTGGTCAGTCTGACCACCCATGACCCCGGAGACCGCCTCCACCATCGCTGCGATGACCGGTGGCCCCACGACGGGTTCGCGATCCTTGCGGATGGCCCAGCGGTCGATATAGGCCTGCGTCTCCTTCTCGCGGCCCTCGGTGAAGAACAGATAGCGTACGTCTTCGAAGGCGTACGTTTCCTTCAGCGCAATACCAAATACGATGTCGGTCGGAGGCGCGGTCTCGGCGTTGCCTGCCGGCCCTGAGCCGATCGCGATCACCTTGCGCACGAGCTTGGGTTCCTGCATGGCGATGGTCTGACAGACGAAGCCGCCCATCGAAAATCCCAAGACATCGATCTGCTCGTAACCAAATTTTCGAGCGAAAGATGCGGCATTGCGCCCTTTCTCGTCAAAGTCTTTGGCGGGGGATCCCGTTGAGGAACCCACCGCCGCGTCGCTAAACAGAATGACGTGGCGCGTCTTAGCGAGTTCATCGACGAATGCTGGATCCCAATCGTCCAACGTGCCGCGGAATCGGTGCAGAAACACCACCGGGGTGGGATCCGCCAATTTGGAAGGGCGCAGCTCGCGGTACGCGTAGCTTACATCCCACACCTTGACGTGCTTGGTCTCGACGGTTGTCGCGTTAGTCATGGTGTCTCCTTTGTCTTAATCAGTTGGAAATGCACCGCCATCGGATTGACGGTGCGAGAGGCTAGGTTTGAAGTTCGGCCTTGCCTGGCAACGGCGTGGACCATACCGGCGCTCCACCTCCGCTCTACAATGCGCTAGCTCTAGCCCACGGTGACAACAATCTTCCCGACCTGCGCGTTGGATTCCAGATATCGATGAGCTTCTACAATGCTGTCGAATGGGAAGGTCTTGGCGATAACCGGCTTCAAGGTCCCAGCTTCCAAGCCCTTTGTGATAAAGGCTATCGCTGCTTCGCGGCGCGCTTTGTCGGAAACGATCTCGAACAGCGTATAGCCTCTTAGACTGAGCCCTTTCATAAAGGCTGAGGCAACCGGGAAAATAGTGGGCTCGAGGCTCAATCCGCCATACAGTAACAGCGTGCCCCCAGGCGAAGTGGCTTGCGCAAGTTTGTCGACGCCTTGACCGCCGATAGGGTCAAATACAATCCGAGCGCCTTTGCCGTTTGTGATCGTATTAATCGACTCGACCAAGTCCTGCTCATGGGTTGCCACAACATGCGCGGCACCTGCTGCCTTTAAGGCGGATGCTTTGGCGTTCGTGCGTGTTGTCGCAATCGATATTGCACCAACACTGTTGGCGATCTGGATGGCAGCCAGACCTACACTCGACGATGCCGCTGTGATGATTACAGCGTCCCCCTTGCCGATCTTGGCGATGTCGATGAGCGCGCCATAGGCCGTTACATACGCCATCCAAACGGCAGCCGCGTCGACTGCGCTCAGCCCTTTCGGACGCGCGACCGCGGCGTAGGCAGGCACGACCGCGACTTCGGCGTAGACACCATAGGCGTTCAGGGAAAAACTCGGGATGATGCTGATGGGCTCGCCGATGCTAAAGCCGCTGACGCCAGGGCCTAACTCCATCACGACTGCCGATGCCTCGTAGCCGTTAAGAGACGGCAGGACTGGTGTCTCCAAATAGACTCCGGCCCGGTACATTTGCTCGGCGCGATTAAGGCCGATCGCTTCGATGCGCACACGCAGTTCACCTTCTTTTAGGGCTCGGTCTGGAATTTCTTCGATCTGTAAAACTTCAGGGCCACCAAGGCGGTGGAAGCGGACTACTCGACTCATATTAGGTCTCCTGTTGTTGGTTAAGGTTGTGAATAGATGTCAGTCAGCGGCAAGGAATCGCGCAGCCGCTTCAGCAAACTCCTCTGCAAACTGAAAATGAGCGCCATGCCCGGAATCCGGGAAGAGTATGAGGCGCGCGTCGGGCAGTTGCTGCTGAAGGATGAACGAATTCACGGTCGGGACCATGATGTCGTCATGACCGTTCACCACGAGCGTGCGGTGCGGGATGTTCTTCAGAGAGTCGTAGCGCTCGCCGGTCACTTGACCCCACTTCGCCAGTGCGGCCAATTGGGCGGCGGCGACCTGCGGCGATGCATCAGGTTCTCGATCGGCCTGCCGCGCCAATATGCGAGCGATCCATGCCTTGCCCGCCGCTTGGCTTGCGGCGCTCGGTGAAAAGAACAACTCCAGCGCGCGTTCGGCGGGCTTGCTCTTGAGCCGACCAAAGATTTCCTGGACCTTCGGCGAAAACGCAGCCATGCCTTCGCCACCCGAGGGGCCGGTGCCTGCGAGAATGAGTCGCCTGACAACCTCCGGGGCATCCAGGGCGATCTGCTGCGCAACCATGCCGCCAATAGAGAATCCGAAGATATCCGCTTGCTTGGCGCCAAGCGTTCGGATAAAAGCGATGATGTCGCGCCCCAAGCCTTGCATCGAGTCGGGGGTCTCTCCGCTCGAGCGGCCTACGCCTCGATAGTCCACGAGCACCACGGGGCGGTCTTGGGCGAGCCGGTTGGTGTGGATGGGATCCCAGTTGTCCATTCTCCCAGTGAAGTGCTGAAGGCAGACGAGCGGCGGCGCACCCTCCTTGCCGAATTGACGATAGGCGAGCCGGATGTCGCCGATTTCTTGAAATTGGGTCGGGGCGGCCTCGTGCAGATTAGCTTGCGTGTTGGTTTCTGATTGGGCGAGTGCTTCGTGACCGGGGAACAAGGCAGCGGCGGCGCCCGATAAGACAGCGGTACCGCTGTTGCGGAGAAACAGACGGTGGCTGGTGGCAGTTAGGCTGGATTGACTCATGGGTTTCGTCCTAGGAAGTCGCGTTTCAATGAAAATCCCGCGTGCTTGAGGCCCCGGCACCTAGCTACCACGTCTCGCCGTAGGGGCGCACTTCAACGTTGAACGACCACGCGCAGCGATCCTGGTGCGTCACGTGCCAGATCTCATCGGCGATGGCGGCGGGCTGGATGAAGAATTCATTCGGTTTGTCCTTGAAACGCTCACGTGCTAGGGGACATCGATGACGGCATCGATTACCAGGTAGGCGACGTGCACCCCCTTTGGCGCAAGGTCTCGCGCGATCGCCTCAGCGAGAATGCGTTGCGCTGCTTTGGTCGGCGCGAAGCCGGCAAAAGCGGCGCGGCCGCGTAGCGCAGACGTATTGCCCGTCACCATGATCGCGCCCTTGCCGGCTTTGATCATCGCCGGGGCGAAGCGCTGGGCCAGATACAGGAGAGCCATGGTGTTGACCTGAAAGTTGTGGTTAAGCACCTCAGGCTTGATATCCAGGAATGAACCAAAGGCGCCGCCCACAGCGTTGTGGATCACGACTGACGGCGCACCGAGGTCGCGTTCGATCGCCCCAGCGACGGCCTCCAGTTGAGCGGGATCGGACACGTCGCAGGGATAGGGGTGGGTGCCCGGCAACTGTTTCGAAAGTTCGGCCAGCCGTTGTTCATTTCGCGCGAGCAAGGCGACCCGGTAACCACCGCTTGCGAAGCGCCGCGCGAGCGCCGTGCCGGTGCCTGGTCCCACACCGGTGACAACGCAAATGGGCTGACTCATCGATCTCTCCTCACGCTGCCGCGCGCGCGGCGTCTGTTACAAAATCAAGCCGATCGTTGCCGAAAAAAATCTGATCGCGGACGAAAAAAGTGGGCGACCCGAACACGCCTCGCTCCGCAGCAGCGGCGGTCTGTTTCTCGAGCCGTGCGATGAGCTCTGCATCAGATGCAGCACGAATCAGCGCGGCGCCATCGAGGCCGGCTTGATCCACAAGTCTCGCGAACACCGCTGTATCGGCAAGGTCTTGCTCCCCGGCGAAAAGGGCGCGAAAGATGAGGTCTACATAGTTTGCGCCGCGTCCTTCGTCGATCGCGACGAGCGCACCGCGACCGAACAGGGCATAGTCGAAATTGCGTCGATGCGGATTGCGCTCGAACGGGACCTTGTAGCGCGTGGCCCAGCGCGAGATGTCGGCGCCCGCGTAATTACCCTTGTTCTGGCACTCCATCGTGGTCGGGCGATTACCCACAATTTTCATCAAATCGAGAAGACGAAACGGGCGATAGACGATCTCGGCGCCAGTGGCTTTAATCAGCCCGGGCAGCTGCGTCGCCGCGAGATAGCTGTAGGGACTCACAAAATCAAAATAGAACTCGATTTGAATTGCCATCGTTTCTCTCCGTCGCTGGGTTGAGCTTATGCAAGCCATTCTAATCATTATGACTATCACCATTCACGATAATCATGATATTAATCATGATTAATGTCAAATTCCGGCGTGGACGCGGGACCGCAGCGTCTTGTCGTGACTAGGTCGTAACCGTGATGGTGTTGACAATAGAGCCGGGCGGTGCAGCGTAGAGGCGCGCCGGTACATGCTTGTGATGAGGGGTATCGGCAATGCGATCGCGGTTGCGTCCGTCGGTCAACCAATTGATGGCAGGGCCGACTACGACCCGCTGCCCCTCTTGTGTTGGGTGCTGCTGACCATAGCCGTGGGGTAGCGCGACGTGACCGCGTCGCATCGTGTCCGTCGACTTGGCACGCACGACGATCCGCGCCCGTGCTGTCTCCACCACGATGGCGCTCTGGTCAGACACCCTCAGCGCTTCAAGATCCTGCGGGTGGATGTACAACGCACCGTCTGGGTCGTTCGCTCGCGAACCGGGATCGCGCAGAATCTGGTTGGCGTTGTTCAACCGCCGTTGGCCAGCCGACAGCACGAAGGGCCAATCGGAATTGGGGCCTACTGTGGCCGGATCTAGTTCGCGCAGCCAATCGAGCATGTTGGGCACCGCCAAGTGCACCTTGCGATCCGGATGCTCGATCAGATCCCACGGTGTCTCATGTACCGTGAACGCGGTGCCCGAACGTGCTGTGATAAGCGTACTGAACAGGCGCTCGCCGAGTTCCGCAGGTTCGACTGAAGCTTCGATCTGCAGAGCCAGACGGACCGCGTGCGGCTGCCTCTTTGCCAGCCGATGACACGCTTGCCACAGCGGCGCTGCGGCATTCGTGCCGTCGGGCAGCGTGGGTCCCAAAGTCTCGTACAGCACTTGTCCAGCGAGCTTGCCCACGTTTCGGTCCGCAGCCATCGCCGCCGCGAAGGCAGCACCGAAGCTGGCAGGATCATGAGCCTTGCCTCGCAGATCGTCCAGGATGTCTTCGCTGGGCATCATGTCCATCGCGCGCGCCAGGCGACCGTAAATTTCCGGCTCTGACAGCGTGCCCGCCAAGGGCTGCAACACCGGCGCGCGCACGTGGAAATAGTTGGTCGGCGCCTCGAAATTGAAAAGCGTGAATTCGCACTTCTCATACTGTGACGAGGCCGGCAATACATAGTGCGCCTGCGCGGCTGTCTCGGTGAAGGCCACGTCGACGACGACGATCAGTTCCAACGCCTTCGTCGCCGCAAGCACGCGGCCAGTGTCGGCGGCGGTGTTGACCAGATTGCTGCTGTCAACCCACAACGTGCGCAGGCGCTCGGGATGATCCGTGAGCACCGCGTCCGGAAAGACATTGGGCGATAACAAACCGCAGATTACTTCGGCATCAGTCGCAAAGTGGCGCAAGCCGGGCGAGTTGCCCCAAAGGGGCGCCAGCCAACTGTGCAACCAGTGAGTGCCGGCGCGGCCGAAGTGGCCTGTCATCAGGTAAAGCAGTTTCTCCAAATAGGAATTCAGCGTGGAGTTCAGACCTTGCTGGATGCCGAGCTCGACGCGCACCACCATGGCCCGGGCGGCCACCACCATCTGCACGAGCCGCTCGAAATCGGCCGCCGCAACGTCGGCTGCGGCGAGCCACGCGGCCACAGGCACTTGGGCCAGTGCGGCCTTCACCTCGTCCACACCCACCGCGCGCTCGGCTAGGAAGCGCCCATCGAACGCGTTGCGGCGCTGCAGCTCGCCCAATAGTGCGCCGAGCAAGAACGCGTCCGTTCCGGGGCGCACCGCGATGTGTAAGTCGGCCCCGTCGGCAGTCTCGGTGCGACGGGGATCGATCACGATCAGCTTGCGCTGCGGGTCCTTGCGCACGCCATTTAACTGATCGCGCGCGTTGGTGAAACCATGGGCCAACCGAGGGTTGGCGCCGATCACCAACAAAAGATCACAATGGTGGATGTCTTCCGCGGTATGGCACAACTGCGAGCCGTAAATGTGTCCGTTGAGCCAGAAGTCGCCCGTCTTCTCCTGCGACAGCGCGTTAAAGACGGTGCGCGAGCCGAGCGCGCGCATGAAGCCCACGCCATAGCCGCCACCGGCGTGGTTGCCTTGCCCGCCGCCGCCAAACATGGCCAGTGACTTGCCGCCGTGCACATCAACGACAGCGCGCAGGCGCTGCGCAATCTCGCTGATTGCCGTATCCCAGTCGATCGCCTCGTAACTGCCATCGGCCCGGCGGCGCAACGGCGAGGTAAGACGGTCACGGTGGTGTACGTATTAATCAGTCAACCAAATATGGCGTGACCCGTTGATGGGGACATGCAATCCAC
>CAZILI010000182.1:0-7664 GCA_964539965.1 uncultured Burkholderiales bacterium
GAATTTCTTGCTGGTGCAGGCGATCGAGAAATTCCACCGCTACTTCGGCGATCGCTTCAAGGTGAATGTGCCGGTTCGCAACGACGCGCCGATCACACTCAAACAAGCGGCCAACCTCATCGCCGAGCGCTTGGTGGATATCTTCCGTCACGGTCCCGAGGGCCGCGTGCCGGCGTTCGCCGCCGGTATGCCGTTTCACGACGACGCCAACTGGAAGGACTTGCTGCTGTTCAACGAATACTTCCACGGTGAGTCCGGCCAAGGGCTGGGCGCCATGCATCAGACCGGCTGGACCGGCTTGGTGGCGAACTTGGTGCAGCGCAAGTACCGCACCGACATTCCGAAGTTCTGGCAGCGGCAGATGCAGGACTACGCGGGCGAGGCGCAGCCGGCAGGCAAGGCTTCGGCAGCCGAGCCGCACCCCGCATGATGGACGGCTCCGCGATGACCGCAGCATCGCGGCGTTCGAGCGGGGGGCGCGCGAGCGAAGCGCGCCGCGCGCTGTCCGAGCATTGGGTCGAGTATGCGATCGAGGGTACATGCCTCGGGCTGTTCATGATTTCGGCTTGTCTCTTCGTCACCTTGATCGAGCACCCGGCCTCGTGGCTGCGGCAAGCGATCGGGGACGCCGCGCTGAGACGCTGCTTGATCGGCGTCGCCATGGGCGCTACCGCCATCACCATCATCTACTCGCCGTGGGGCAAGCGATCCGGCGCGCACATCAATCCGGCCGCGACTTTCACGTTCTGGCGGCTCGGCAAAATCGAGCCGTGGGACGCCCTCTTCTACATCGTCGCGCAGTTCATCGGCGCGGTGCTCGGCATGGCGCTGGCGCGCGGGGTGCTTGGCATGAGCCTGCTTGGCCACCCGAGCGTCGACTACGTGCAGACGCATCCGGGGACGGCGGGAGTGGCGGTGGCCTTTTTCGCCGAGACGGCGATCTCCTTCGGCCTTATGCTGATGGTGCTCGTCGTGAGCAACCGGCGCGAATGGAATCGTTATACGGGACTATTCGTCGGCGCGATGGTGACGATCTACATCGCGATCGAAGCGCCTTTGTCGGGCACCAGCATGAATCCGGCCCGCAGCTTCGGCTCCGCCCTCGCCGGGCAAGATTGGCACGCGCTATGGCTGTACTTCACGGCACCGCCGCTCGGCATGTTGTTGGCCGCGCAGCTCTATGTGAAGCGCGCGGGGTTGACGCGTGTGCTGTGCTGCAAGCTGCATCACGATAACGACCAGCCTTGCATTTTTCGCTGCGCTTATCACACTGAGTAGCCCTGTTGGGCGACATGGCCGACGGTGTACATGATCGCCGACGAACTCGCCGAGAACCTACGCGCTCAGGATTGCTCGCTGACAGTAGTAGGCCGCGCCGAGCAGCCCCACTGTGTCGTTGAGGATCACGTGCACCGGCATGGCGGCCACGATGGGCCGCATGCGCCCTTTGGCGAGAAAACTCTGCATGAACGCGCCTTGCTTGAGCTTGCCGAGGATCTTGGGCGCGATGCCGCCGCCGACGTACACGCCGCCTTTGGCGTTGAGCTTGAGCGCCAAGTTGCCCGCTTCCGCGCCGTATAGGGAAACGAACAACTCCAGAGTTTGCAGCGCGAGGGCGCTTCGGTCGGTCAGCGCGGCCTGCGCGATCTCGGCGCCCGGGTCGCCCTCGCGTATCGCCTGCGCGAGCCAGGGCTCCTCGTGCGCGCGAGCGCTGTCGCGCAAGAACTCGTAGATGCTATGTAGACCCATGCCCGAGACGACGCGCTCGCAGCTCACGCGCTCGAACCGGCTCGAGAGATAGCGCAGCAGGTCGATTTCAAGTTCGTTGCGCGGCGCGAAGTCGGTGTGGCCGCCTTCGCAGGGAAACGGATAGTGCAGGCGTCCGTCCCAATACGAGCCCGCCTGGCCCAACCCGGTGCCGGCGGCGATCACCGCGCGGTTGCCTTGCGCGGCCGGCGCGCCCTCGTTCAAGGTCGCAAAGTCGGCGGCGCTGAGCACCTCGATGCCCCACGCCACGGCTTCCAGATCGTTGATGAGCCACGCGCTAGCAAGCTTCAGTTCCTGCGCGATGACCCGCGCATCGACGATCCAGGGCAGATTGGTCACTTGCACGCTGTCGGCGACGATGGGACCGGCCGCGGCGACGCAGGCCGCTTCGACCGCCTGCGGCTGCCCGCTGCAGAAGTCGCGCAGGATTGCCTCCAGTCCTGCATATTCCAGACTCGTGTAACGGCGTTGCGCGATCGCGCGCAAGGCCCCGCCGCGCGATTCGAACAGCGCGAGGCGGGTCGAGGTGCCTCCGATGTCGCCGGCCAGTATCGCCATCTTTGCAAGCCTAACGCTCGAGGTGGCCACCGAAGGCCAAGCGCATGGCCGACAGCAGCTTTGCGGCGTAGTCGCCTTCAGCGCGCGTGGTGAAACGCTGGTACAGCGCGGCGCTCAACACCGGCGCCGGGCAGCCTTCATCGACGGCGGCGGCGATAGTCCAGCGACCCTCGCCGGAATCGGATACACGCCCGGAGAAGCTCGCAAGGTCGGGCTCCTTGGCGAGCGCGCTTGCGGTCAAGTCGAGCAACCAGGAGGACACCACGCTGCCGCGCCGCCACAGCTCGGCGATGTCGGCCAAGTTGAAGTCGTACCGATAGTGCTCGGGATGGCGCAGCGGCGTGGTCTCCGCATCGGCGCCGTGCGCCCGAGCGCCGACGTTGGCGTGATGCAGGATGTTGAAGCCTTCGGCGTAGGCCGCCATCAGACCGTACTCGATGCCGTTGTGCACCATCTTGACGAAATGGCCGGCCCCGCTCGGCCCGCAGTGCAGGTAACCCTGTTCGGCGCTGCTCGCGCGGCGCTGGCCACGCGCTTGAGTCGCCGGGATCGAGCCGCGGCCCGGCGCGAGGGTGCGCATGATGGCGTCCAAGCGCTCCACCGCGGCTGCTGGACCGCCGATCATCAAGCAGTAGCCGCGCTCCAATCCCCACACGCCCCCGCTGGTGCCGACGTCTAGGTAGTGTATGCCGCGCGTGGCGAGGTCTTTGCTGCGGCGGATGTCGTCGATGTAGTGCGAGTTGCCGCCGTCGACCAAGATGTCCCCGGCCGACAGATGCGGCAGCAGATCCTCGATGGCGCGATCGACGATCGCGGCCGGCAGCATCATCCACAGCACGCGCGGTGCGGTCAGTTCGGCGCAAAACGCCGGCAGCGTATCGGCCACTCGCGCACCTTCTGCAGCGAGCGGCTCGGCGGCTTGCGGATTCGCGTCGAATACCACGCACTCGTGCCCGCCCCGCAGCAGCCGGCGCGTCATGTTGGCGCCCATGCGACCGAGACCGATCATTCCGATTTGCATTTGGTGAACTCCTGGGGCGTATCCGAAGAATAGGGAGTATCAAGCTACAAGCCGCATATGGACAAGGCTTACAGTACGGTACTGGCCTGAGTACGGCAGGAATGCGACCTTGGGCACGATGTCGAGCGGTTCATTCTAGCGCGCCGCCGATCGCTGCCCGTGGCGTGACGAACTGTTCGCTTCGGCGTGAGAAATGCGTGACCGATTGAGCTCATGATCGCCTGACCCACACGGCGCATGGCGCCGATTCAACGTCAGGAGGAGATCATGCTTGCCAGTCGCGTTTCTCATGTCGATATGTCCCTCGCGTGGATGCAGCCTTCCGGTGCGCCGCGCGCGGCGGTCGCGCTCGACGGCGAAGCGGAGTTCGACGATTTCGAGAGCGAAGTCAAACGCACGATCGAGCGTTGTGGCATGTTGAGCCCGCAATTCGACACCGCGGCACTCGAGTCATGGGACTGAGTGTGGGCGAAGCCGTGCTGCGCCGGTCGAACCCCTCGCGCGCGCGAGCCGCCGAACAGCGCTCGGCGATCGCGGGCTCGCTGGGTTACCTGAGCGAGGCGATCCGCATCGGCGAGCGCACTTTGGCGCCGCTGCTGGACTTGCTGCTGCGTCTATGGTTGGCGCAGATCTTCTTCGTGTCGGGCGTGCTCAAGATCTCCAACTGGGAGAACGCCCTCCGTCTGTCGCGCTACGAGTATCCGGTCAGCTGGATGGATCCCGTCATCGCCGCCTATCTAGGTGTGGTGATCGAATTGGTGGGTGCGCTGTTGCTGGCGGTGGGGCTCGCGACGCGTTTTGCGGCGCTCGCCTTGGCCGCCTTGTCGCTGGTCATCCAGTTGAACTATTCGCCGCTGGACGTGCATCTCTTCTGGGCGGTGCTGCTCGGCTGGTTCGCCGTCTTCGGCGCTGGCGCGCTCTCGCTGGATGCGAGCTTGCGGCGCGGGCTCGGCGATACGGCGATTCCGTTCGCCGCGGCCGGCGTGCGCCTGCTCGCCTGGACCACGCGCAAGGTGGCGCCGGTCTATCAACTCTTGTTTCGCGCTTGGCTCGCGCTATCGATCTTGGCGGCGACGCGCGACCTCTTCATCGGCACACAGCTATTGCCGCTGCATTCGGCGGCGCGATTTTCCAGCCACGCTGAGTTGGCGCTGGCGGGGCTGCTCGCCGTCGGCTTCGCCACTCGGCCCGCGGCGCTCCTGCTGATCGCGCTGTCCGGCGTGTTGCAAGTCATGGAGCTGCGCTACACCGAATACGCGTATTGGGCGCTGGGCCTGGGCTTGCTCGCGCTGCGCGGAGCCGGGCGCTATTCGCTCGACGCGCTCCTGGTCGCGCAGTTGAGGCGCGTTTTTCCCCAGCTAGAAGGCAAGCCGGCGTTCGCGCTCGAGGGCTTGCCGCGCGTGGTCATCGTGGGTGCGGGCTTCGGCGGCCTCACCTGCGCCGCTAAGCTGGCGCGCACAGCCGTCGCCGTGACCCTCATCGACCGGCACAACCATCACCTGTTTCAGCCCTTGCTGTATCAAGTGGCGACTTGCGCGCTATCGCCGGGCGATATCGCCATGCCGGTGCGCGCGCAATTTCGCGATCAGTTCAACGTCCGCGTGCTGCTGGGAACGGTTACGGGCGTGGACACGCAGGCGCGCCAAGTGCTGGTCGGGGACAAGCGCGTGCCCTACGACTATCTCGTGCTGGCGACTGGCGCGGCACACAGCTACTTCGGCAAGGACGAGTGGGCGCCGTACGCACCGGGTTTGAAGCGGGTTGAGGACGCCACCCAGATTCGCGCCCGCATACTGAGCGCGTTCGAGCACGCCGAAGCCGCCGACAGCGCGGAGGAGCGCGCCGGCTGGCTCACGTTTCTGGTGGTCGGCGGCGGGCCGACCGGCGTCGAGCTGGCGGGGGCCATTGCCGAATTGGCGCGCTTCGGGATGGAAAAGGAGTTCCGCAATTTCGATCCGGCCGGCGCGCGTGTGATCTTGGTCCAGGCCGGGTCGCGCGTGTTGCCGACCTTTCCGGAGAGGCTTTCCGGCTTGGCGCACCGCTCGCTGGAGAAACTGGGAGTCGAAGTCCTGGTCGATAGCCGGGTCGAGCAAATCGACGCTCGCGGCGTGACGGTGAGCGGCAGGCTTATCGCGGCGCGCACGGTGCTGTGGGCGGCCGGTGTAGTCGCCTCGCCGGCGGCGAAATGGCTCGGCGCTCAGGCCGACAGCGCCGGTCGCCTCAAGGTAGGGCCAGACTTGTCAGTGCCCGGCCTGCCCGAGGTCTTCGCGGTCGGCGATACCGTCGCCACCAATGCCTGGAACGGCGCACCCGTCCCCGGGCTTGCGCCGGCCGCCAAGCAGGGGGGTGCGTACGTGGCCAAGCTAATACGCGCGCGGCTGGCGGGAAAGTCCGAGCCGAGTGCATTTCGCTATGCGCACCTCGGCAGCCTCGCCACCATCGGTAGAAAAGCGGCGGTGGCGGATTTTGGATTCCTCAGGATGTGGGGCGCCCCGGCTTGGTGGTTGTGGGGCGCGATCCATCTCGGATTCTTGGTGGGACTACGCAACCGAGTCTCCGTGATGTTTGACTGGTTTTGGGCCTACCTCACGTATCGCAGTGGAACACGGCTCATCACCGGAACGACATCGGGGCTGTCTAGCCCTTCCGGTTCGCAGCCGGTGCGCCGAGAGTCGCAGGCGGCCGCCGTGTCGTAGTATTTCTCTCGCGTGCCTTGTCTACCATGGGTCTTGAACATGCGTTGGGTAGTCACTATATCGGAATTGTGGGCGGCGGCGATGGAAAGACCGGTAACGTTCCTCCTCCTCCTCGTTGCTGGACGGGCCGCCGCCCCTATTTTCGACACATGAGCGAGACGCGAGCACTGATGAATCTGGTCTACAACAGCCAAAACTACTCTGTCGTCGAATATCCTGCCCAAGGTGGTTATGAGTTGATCGACAAGCAGGGTGGGACGACGTCCTTCATGCTGGGCGATGCGGCGATGAAGTTTCGCGCCTCGATCCAAGAGGTGATCGCCAAGAATCCCACGGTCGAATCGGTCGACGAATTTCTCGACGACTTCGAACCGGCCTCCGAGCAACGGCTCGTCTACCACTGACCCAATGGCGCGCTAGGGCCTCGCTAGCTAGCGCGCCGCCGCCACGGGCAAGTCGAAGTAGAACGACGTGCCCCTGCCCAGTTCGCTTTCCACCTTGATGTCCGAGCCGTGCAGGGCGACCACGCGCTTGGCGATGGCCAGCCCCAAACCCGCGCCCCCTGGGCTACTGCCCATGTTTCTGTCGACCTGGTAGAAGCGTTCGAAGATGTTGGGCAAGTCGGCCGGCGCGATGCCGCTGCCGGTGTCCGACACGCGCAGTTTGATCCGCCCGTCCGCCGGCTCGACAGCGACGCGCACGACGCCACCTTGGCCGGTGTGCCGCAGCGCGTTTTCGATGAGGTTCTCCAGCACCCGCTCGATCAAGCTGATATCGGCGTGGACTTGCAGCATCGACTCGGAGAACTCGCTTTCCACGCGCACGCCCCGCTGCACCGAGCTCAAGCTGAACTTCTGCACCACATCTTGGACCAGCTCGGTGATCGGAAACGGCTCGGCGTTGAGCGTGACTTCGCGCGCGTCGAGCTTGGTGAGTTCGAATAGATCGGCGATCAGCTTGCCGAGCCGCTCGGCTTGACGCGCGGCGACTTGCAGGTAGTTGCGATGCTCCTGCGGGGTGAGCGTGCCCTCTTTCAGGAGTAGCGTTTCCAGGTAGCCGCGCATGGAGGCGAGCGGGGTGCGCAAGTCGTGCGAAACGTTCGCCAGAAGCTCACGGCGCTGCGCATCGATACGCTGCAGCGAGTGCAACTGCTCGTTGATGCGTTGCGCCATCTGTTGGAAGGCGTGGCCGAGGCGATCGATCTCGTCACCCTGCGGATCGAATTTGCCGAGGTCGGCGGGCAGCGCGAAGCTGTTGTTACGGAACCCGTCTATGTTTGCCACCAGTACGCGCAGATGGCGCGTAAACATGCGAAACACCAGCACGCCCGTCACCAGCGCGCAAGCGAATCCCGCGACGATGAGCACGGCGAGGACCATGAAGAGGTGATTGCGGTCGATCATGATGCCCAGCGAGACGATCATGACGGCGGCAAGCACGCAAAACACGATGAGCAAGGCGAGCGCGAGCTTGCCGTACAGGGTACGGAACATCACGCCCTGGCGAACTGGTCGGTGAACTTGTAGCCTACGCCCCAGACCGTCTGAATGAACTCGGGTTCGTTGGGATTGGTCTCGATCTTGGCGCGCAGCCGGTTGATGTGCGAATTGACGGTGTGCTCG
>CAZILI010000183.1:0-3504 GCA_964539965.1 uncultured Burkholderiales bacterium
CGGCCCTCCGACGTGGTGAAGCTCGATATTCTCATCAACGGAGATCGTGTCGACGCGCTGTCAGCGATCGTGCACCGTTCCAACGCCCAATATCGCGGCCGCGACTTGGTGACGCGCATGCGCGGACTGATTCCGCGCCAAATGTTTGACGTGGCCGTGCAGGCGGCGATCGGCGCGCACATCATCGCGCGCGAGACGGTGAAGGCGCTGCGCAAGAACGTGCTCGCCAAGTGCTACGGCGGCGACGTTACCCGCAAGCGCAAGCTGCTTGAAAAACAAAAGGAAGGCAAGAAGCGCATGAAACAAGTCGGCAACGTCGAAATTCCGCAAGAAGCCTTTCTCGCCATTCTGCAAGTGGAGACTCGCTAATGGACCTCGCTCTCATCGCAACCATCGGCATCGTCATTTCCTTGCCGCTCGTGGTGTGGGACGTGGTCACGAGTCTCAGCTCGCGCGGCAGCGCCTATATCCAGCCGTACATGCAGCTCGCCTATCTGGTGCTGTTCATCGCCGCATTCTATTTGCTGGTGAGCAAGAACATTCTGAATTTCTCGGCTGTGCTCCTGTTGGCCACCGCCATCACGGGCGTGATTTGGCTGTGGGACCTGTTTACCCGCAACAAGGCCGCGGCGGTCAGCGCCGGTGTTGCGCCCGCCGCGGGCGCCGGGGAAAGGCGTCCCGACGAAGCGCAACGCGCCGAGGCCGCGGGAGACAAGAGGCGCGCCGAGGCGGCGCCGGCGGCAGCGAGCGGCGAGCCGACCTGGCTTGAGTTGGCGAAGAGTTTCTTTCCCGTGATCTTGATCGTATTTCTCATCCGCTCCTTTCTGGTGGAGCCGTTCAAGATACCATCGGGCTCCATGATTCCTACCTTGTTGGTGGGCGATTTCATCCTGGTGAACAAGTTCACCTACGGCATTCGCCTGCCGGTCATTAACAAAAAGATCATCGGCATCAACGATCCCAAGCGCGGTGAGGTGATGGTGTTTCGCTACCCGGAGAATCCCTCGCTCGACTACATCAAGCGCATCGTCGGCGTGCCAGGCGACGTGGTGAGCTATCGCAACAAGCGTTTGGAAGTGAACGGCACACCCATCGTGGCGGAGCCGGCCGGCGACTATGCCTATCCCGATGAAGGCAGCCTGGGCCTGCAACGTCTGACCTCCTACAACGAGAAGCTTGGCGAGCACGCCCATGTCATGATCGTCGATCCGCGCAAGGCGGTAGTGGAGCCGCAGCGGGTTGCCCAGTTCGCCCATCGCGAGAACTGCAACTACGACGACGAGGGATTCACTTGCAAGGTGCCGGCCGGGCACTATTTCATGATGGGAGACAACCGCGACAATAGCTCCGACAGCCGCTATTGGGGCTTCGTTCCGGAGAACAACATCGTGGGCAAGGCCTTCTTCATTTGGTTTAATTTGAGCGAACTCAGTCGCATCGGCAATTCGATACGCTAGGGCGCGCCACATTCGAGGAGTCGAACATGAAGCATGAACGCGGGATGAGCTTCATCGGAATGTTCTTCGTCATCGTCCTCATCGTGTTTGCCGCGATCGTGGTGATGAAGGTGATGCCGGCGTACTTCGAGTACTTCGCGGTCAAGCGCGCGCTGAGTCAAATTGAAAAAGAGCAGCCGGCGAGCGTCGCCCAGATCCGGCAGGCGTTCGATCGCCGCGCCATGATCGATGACATCAAGAGCATCAGCAGCAAAGACCTCGAGATCCAGAAGTCGGGCAACAGCAGCAGCGTGTCCGCCAGCTATCAGGTCACCGTGCCGCTGTTTGCCAACTTGAGCCTGCTCATCGACTTTAGCGCCAGCGCCGGCCCGTAGAGCCGAGCGTGCGAGCCGATGACCGAGTCCGATCTCGAACACACTCTCGGCTACCGATTCGCTAACCGCGAACTGCTGCGTGAAGCGCTCACGCATCGCAGTTACAGTTCGCCGCACAATGAGCGCTTGGAGTTTCTCGGCGACAGCGTGCTCAACTGCATCATCGCCGGCGCGCTGTTCCAAAGGTTTCCTCAGTTGAGCGAAGGCGAGCTGAGCCGACTGCGCGCGGGGCTGGTGAACAAGGCCACTTTGGTCGAGGTCGCCACCTCAGTGGAATTGGGCGGGCTCTTGCGGCTGGGGGAGGGTGAATTCAAGAGCGGCGGGCATCGCCGGCCTTCGATTCTGGCCGATGCGGCGGAGGCCTTGTTCGGAGCGGTGTTTTGCGATGGCGGCTTCCCCGCCGCCCAGCGCGTGGTGCTCAAGGCGTTCGACGCGCATCTGCGCGGGTTGGACCCCGCCACGGTGGCAAAGGATCCCAAGACCCTGCTGCAGGAGTTGTTGCAGGGGCGCAAGCTGCCGCTGCCGAAATACACTATCGTTGAGACGCGCGGCGAAGCGCACGAGCAGCTGTTCCGTGTCGCGTGCGTGATCGAGCGCTTGAGCGTGCGCACCGAAGGGGAGGGGTTGTCGCGGCGGGCGGCCGAGCAGCACGCCGCCGCCGCCGCCTATCAGTTGGTCACCCATGCCTGAGACGGCCTTTCGCTGCGGCAGCGTCGCTATCGTGGGCCGGCCCAACGTCGGCAAGTCGACCCTGCTGAATCACCTGATCGGACAAAAGATCAGCATCACCTCGCGCAAGCCGCAGACCACGCGCTATCGTATTCTCGGCGTGCTCACACAAGACGAAGCGCAGTTCATTTTCCTCGACACGCCGGGCTTGCAGAACCGCCATGGCGGCACCCTCAACCGCAGCCTAAACCGCAGTGCCACCCAGGCGATGGTCGAAGTGGACGCAATCTTGTGGCTCGTCGAGGGGCTGCAGTACGATGCGCGCGACGCCGCCGTATTGCGCGAGCTGCCGCCCGAAGTGCCGGTGGTGCTCGCGATCAGCAAGCATGATCGCGTTCGCGACAAGAAGGCTTTGCTGCCGCACATCGCTAAGCTGTCGCAACTGCGCGAGTTTGCCGCCATCGTACCGGTGAGCGTGAAAGATCGCGCCGGCCTAAAGGCATTGCTCGCTGTCATCGCGCCGCTGCTGCCGCGGCAGGCGGCGATCTACCCGGATGACGATCTCACCGATCGCGACGAGCGTTTCTTGGCCGCCGAGTTTGTGCGCGAGAAGCTGTACCGCTCGCTCGGCGAAGAGATTCCATATGCCACCCATGTGTTCACGCGCGCATTCACTCATGAGGGTGCACTGCGGCGCATCTCGGTGGAGATTTTGGTGAGCCGCGCCGGCCACAAGGCGATCATCCTGGGACGCGGGGGCGAGAAGTTGAAAGCCATCGCCAGCGCGGCGCGCGCCGACATGGAGGCGTGCTTCGGCGGCCAAGTGTTCCTGGAAGTGCAGGTCTCCGAGCGCGAGGGCTGGGAACGTGACGCACGCGCGCTGAAAGAGTTCGGCTACCGCTAAGCCCATGTCAGCCACCGGTCGCGGGGAGGGCCAACCCCATCCGGCCCACCGACAGCCAAGTTAACCCGTTAGGGAGACAAAACAACTGGTCGTGGGCTTT
>CAZILI010000183.1:3514-7663 GCA_964539965.1 uncultured Burkholderiales bacterium
GCCTACGTCCTGCATAGTTACCCGTTTCGCGAGACTAGCCTCGTGGTCGAGGCATTTAGCCGCGGCCACGGGCGACTGGGCCTGCTCGCGCGCGGCGCACGCCGTCCCGGTTCGGCTTTACGCGGGCAGTTGATGGCGTTCCAGCCGTTGCGCTTGAGTTGGTCTGGTAAAGGCGAGCCCAAGCTATTGACGCGGGTGGAGTGGCAGCCGGGCCAAGCGCAGCTTTCGGGCCTGCCGCTACTATGCGGCTTTTACTTAAACGAGCTATTGCTCCGCCTGTTGCAACGGGAAGATCCGCATGAGGGTCTATTCGAACACTATGCGGGGGCGCTCGCGCAACTTCCGCACGCGCGGGACGTAGCGGCCGTGCTGCGCTTGTTCGAAATGCGCTTGCTGGAAGAATTGGGCTACGCACTCATGCTCGAGACCGAGGCGGGTGGTGCGGAGCCGGTGTTGGCCGAGCGTTGCTACGCGTATCACGCCGAGCGCGGGCCGCAGCGAGCTCTGCCCCAGGGCCATGCAGTACAATTTCGCGGCAAGACCCTGCTCGATATGGCGCGCGGGGATTTTTCCGATCCGCAGTCCGCGCAAGAAGCGAAGTTGCTACTGCGCACCGCGCTGCGGCGTCATCTGGGCGAGCAGGAGCTGAAGACGCGCCAGCTGCTGAAAGACCTACACGAACTATGATCTTGCTCGGCGTCAATATCGATCACGTAGCCACCCTGCGGCAAGCGCGCGGCACGCGCTACCCTAGCCCGATTCAGGCGGCCCTGCTGGCCGAGACGGCCGGCGCCGACGCCATCACCCTGCATCTGCGCGAGGACCGGCGCCATATTCAAGACCGCGATCTCGACGTGTTGCGCGAAGTGTTGGCCACGCGCATGAACTTGGAATTGGCCGTGACCGACGAGATGATCGGCGTCGCGCGCCGCGTGCGCCCGAACGATGCATGTCTAGTGCCGGAGCGCCGAGAAGAGTTGACCACGGAAGGCGGCTTGGACGTGGCGGGCAGCCTCGAGCGTGTGCGCCGCGCTTGTCACGCCTTGGGCGAAGCCGGCGTGCGGGTGTCGCTGTTCATCGACGCCGAGCGCGCGCAGATCGAGGCGGCAAAGTCGGCCGGCGCACAAGCGATCGAGATCCATACCGGGCGCTATGCCGAGGCGGCGAACGAGGCGGCGAAGGCTAGCGAAATCGAGCGCATTCGCGCCGGCGTGGAGTTGGGCTTGTCGCTCGGCTTGCGCGTCAATGCGGGGCATGGGCTGAACTACCACAACGTGCACGAAATCGCCGCGCTGCCCGGCTTGTCGGAACTCAATATCGGCCACGCTATCGTGGCCCATGCGCTGTTCGTGGGCTGGGTACAGGCTGTGCGCGACGCCACTTTCGGGCCACTGAAAACGCCGCCACTCGTCGAATGATCTACGGCATCGGAACGGACATCATCTCCGTGCGCAGGGTCGAGCGGGCGCTGGAGCGCTTTGGCTCACGCTTCGTCGAGCGCATCCTGTCGCAAGCCGAGCAGCGCGACTATGCGCGGGCGCCGCACAAGGCGCGCTTTCTCGCCAAGCGCTTTGCCGCCAAAGAAGCCTTCAGCAAGGCGATCGGCACGGGCATACGCAAGCCGGTGACTTGGCGCTACATCTCGATTGGACACGACCGCCGCGGCAAACCCCTCATCGAGGCGCACGCCGACCTGGCCGCGTTTTTGCGCACGCGGGGGGTGGGCGCGAGCCACGTCTCGATCACCGACGAGCTGGACACCGCGGTTGCGTTCGTGATTCTGGAGAAGGAGTAGCGCCGTGGCGCTCGGCCCCGTATTTCTCGACGTCGCAGGGCTGGAACTGACCGAGGTCGAGCGGCAGCGGCTACTGCATCCTCTGGTGGGCGGCGTGATCCTATTCGCGCGCAACTTTGCCGCGCCCGAACAATTGGCGGCGCTCACACAAAGCCTGCACGCGCTGCGTACGCCGCGCTTGTTGATCGCCGTCGATCACGAGGGTGGGCGGGTGCAGCGATTTCGCTCAGGTTTCACACAGATTCCACCCATGCGCGCGCTCGGCCGCCTATGGGACGACGACCAGCGGGCGGCGCGCGAAGCGGCCAAGCAAGTCGGCTATGTAATCGGCTGCGAGCTGGCGGCCTATGGCATCGATTTCAGCTTCACTCCGGTGCTCGATCTCGACTACGGTGAGAGCTCCGTCATCGGCGACCGCGCGCTGCATCGCGATCCCGATGCGGTGGGGGCGCTCGGCGCGAGCCTCGTGGCCGGGCTGAAGCAGGCGGGCATGGGCGCGGTCGGCAAGCACTTTCCGGGTCATGGTTTCGTGCGCGCGGATTCGCACCACGAGGTGCCGGTGGACGAGCGTGAATTCGCCGATATCGCGGCGGCGGACCTGTTGCCGTTCGAGCGGTTGGTGCGGGCAGGCCTGCCGGCCGTCATGCCGGCGCACGTCATCTATCCGAAGATCGACTCGGTGCCGGCGGGCTTCTCGCGGGTGTGGCTGCAAGATGTGCTGCGGCGCAAAATGGGATTCGACGGTGTGATATTCAGCGATGACCTCAGCATGGCAGGGGCGGGTGTCGTGGGTGGCCCGGTCGCGCGTGCCGTGGCCGCGCTCGCCGCCGGTTGCGACATGGTGTTGCTTTGCAACGACGCCGAGCGCGCCGATGAGCTACTGGCCGGACTCGACTACGCCATCCCGGCGACGGCACAGGCTCGGCTCATCCGCATGCACGGGCACCGGATAGCGGGGCCGCTGGCGACAAACGCGCTCTACGCCGAGGCGGTGCAGACGGTAGCGCGTATCGGCGCGCGGCCCGGGGATTTGTTCGCCGGCAAATCCGTCTGATCTTCCTCGACGCCAGTCAGTGGCTTGTTGCGGAGTGTTGAAGTAATTTCAAGCTGACCGCGACTTGCTTTCAGTAAGCGCCGTCCTGCGCTAGACGACAAACCGCCAACTCGAGTGACGGTCTTGGAGCGCGCAAAGCTCATGACGAATCAAGCGATGTCGCCCGAAGCGGCTTGACATTGCGACGCTCGATGAGGGTATCATACTCGGCGCTAGGCTTTCGGCGCCCTAAGTCCTCGTTGCGGTGCGAGAAAATGCTGTCTTCGTGGTGTCGCGCACCGCGAGGGAAAGGACTCGGCGCGAAAAGCTTTAGGAGGGGAAGTAGCACGACCACGCTCAAGAAGACTCTGACATCCGCACGCGGCGCCAGGGCCAGCCGGCTCTAGAGCGTCGTGGAGCGACGTGGCACTCGATCCATTCAGGAGCTTCTGCACGCTTGTTCTCGATCCTGCTCACGCCCTTGGCAGCGTTCCCCCGAAAGCTGAGTCTTGAACGAATCGTTTTGGCGGAAGTGGTTTCACAAAAGCAATAAAGACGGAAGTTCTTTTCAAAGGAGAAATTTGTCATGGCAATTTCCTTGAAGGTGAATGGCAAGTCGCAGAGTGTCGACGCAGCACCGGACACGCCATTGCTCTGGGTGATACGCGATAACCTGGGCATGACGGGCACAAAGTTCGGCTGTGGTATGGCACAGTGCGGCGCCTGCACCGTGCAGGTCGACGGTGTCGCGACTCGGTCCTGTGTAACGCCGGTGTCCGCGGTCGAAGGCAAGAGTGTGACGACTATCGAAGGCCTGGGCGGCAATCACCCGTTGCAGAAGGCCTGGCTCGAGGTCGACGTGCCGCAGTGCGGCTACTGCCAATCGGGCCAACTCATGTCCGCCAGTGCGCTGTTGGCGCAGAACAAGAATCCCAGTGACGCGGAAATCGTCGCCGCCATGAACGGCAATCTGTGCCGTTGCGGCACCTATGACCGGATCAAAGCAGCGATCAAGCGCGCAGCGCAAATGATGGCGTAAGGAGCGAGACCATGGATAACATCGTAACGAACGAAAGCCGGCGTAGATTCCTGCAGTCCGGCGCCGCCGCCGGCGGTGCCTTCGTGCTCGGGTTGCATATTCCCCAGAGCGCGCAAGCCGTGTCGGTGTCGCATGCCACATCGCGTCTGGTCGACTTCCCGAAGGACGCCTTCGCGCCCAATGCCTGGATTCGCGTCACCAAGGACAACAAGGTCAGCATTTTTTGCTCTCGTTCCGAGATGGGGCAGGGCGTCTATACCTCCATGCCCATGCTGGTCGCCG
>CAZILI010000184.1:0-2671 GCA_964539965.1 uncultured Burkholderiales bacterium
GGCTCTTTGTAGAGTGCGCGCGCCAACAACACGCGCTGTTTCTGTCCGCCGGACAGTACGGTGCCCATGTCGCCGATCAGTGTGTTGTAGCCCATGGGCATGGCCATGATGTCGGCGTGCACGGCGGCCAGCTCGGCGCAACGCTCAATGCGCGCCTGATCGGCGATGGCGTCGAAGAAGCAGATGTTATCGGCGATCGATCCGGCAAACAGTTGATCGTCCTGCATGACGCTGCCGACCAGATCGCGGTAGCCCGCGCCCAGCCGCTCGATCGGCGCCCCCCCGACCAGCACTTCGCCGCCGGCTGGCGGCATCAGACCTAGAATCACCTTGAGCAGCGTGGTCTTGCCGCAGCCAGAAGGTCCCACCAGCGCGACCGACTCGCCCGCGCCGATCTTGAGATTGACGTTGTGCAGCACCCACGGCTCGGCGTCGGAGTAGCGAAAACACACGTTTCGCACTTCTATGTCGGCCTGCGCAGGCGGCGGCGCCGCTGCTTCGACCGCGCTCTCCGGCGGTGTCAACGCGATATCGGCCACACGCTCGGTGTGCAAGCCCAGCATCTTGAACTCGATCGCCTTGTCCACTACGCTGCCGATGCGTGACACGAACTGCTGTTTATAGGCGATGAACGCGAACAACATGCCGACCGAGAACGCGCCGTCGAGCACCAGCGCGGCGCCGAGCCACACCACGGCGATGTTCTCGATGCCGAACAGCAACCCGTTGGCGGCGCGAAACCCGATGCCCAGCCGCTGCACGCGGATGCCGGCGTTGAAGTTGTCGACCAGCAGGTTCTGATACACGCCGGCGCGCTGCGCTTGGCGATTGAACAGCTTGACACTCTGGATGCCGCGCACGGTCTCCAAGAAATTGCTCTGCTGCTTGGCTGCGTGCGCGATCTGCTCTTGCTGTGCCTCGCGCAACGGCCGATACAGCGCGAGCCGCAGCGCGGCATACAGGGCCGCAGCCGCGCACACCACCAGTGCCAGTTTGACGCTGTACACCAGCATCATGAGCAAGGTCGCAAGCGCCATCACGCCGTCGATGAACGCTTCGATGAAGCTGCTGGTAAGCGTGCGCTGGATAACGCTTAGAGACTCGAAGCGCGAGGCGACGTCGCCCAAGTGCCGCTTCTCGAAATACGGCATGGGCAGCTTGAGCAAGTGGCGAAACAGGTTGCGCACGAGCTGCGCGTTGAGCGTGGTGCCGAGCACCATCATGACCCAGGCGCGCAACGCGGTCACGCCGACCTGCGCCAGCGCGAGCAGTAGAAAGCCCACCCCCAGCACGGTCAGCAAGTCACGATCGCGCGCCACCACGGCCTGGTCGACCACCAGCTGCACAAAGAACGGACTCGCCACCGCGAAGATCTCGAGCGCAGCCGCCAGCAAGAAGATCTGCCCGAGCGAGCGGTGTAAGCCGCGCACCCGGCCCACGAGCCGGCCAAGCCGTGCGCTCTTGCGCTCGATCCTGGGTTCGAAGCCTTCGCTCGGATTTAGTTCCAGCGCCACGCCGGTGAAGTGCTTGGAAGCTTGCGCCAAGGTAAGCTGGCGCGCGCCGCAGGCCGGGTCGTGAATCGTAATGTCGTGCTTGCCCACGCGCGTGAGCACGACGAAGTGATTGAAGTCCCAATGCAAGACGGCAGGCAGTTCGAGCTTGTCGAGTTGCTCCAGCTCGAGTTTGACCGGACGGCTGGCGAACTGCAAAGCGCCCGCGATTTGCACCAGCTGCGCCAAGGTGGTGCCCTTGAGCGAGATCGAATGTAGGCGGCGCAGACTCGCCAAGTCGGTGCGATACCCATGACGCGCGGCTACCATCGCCAGGCAGGCAAGCCCACACTCCGCCGCCTCGGTCTGTATCACCACCGGAGTGCGTGCGCGCGACCCAAAGCTCAACAGATCGGCCATGGCTACACCTTCTTCGCGACGCTCAACAGCGGATCGAAAATCCACTCGACGATGCGGCGATGATCGAGCCAAATGTCGGCTTCCAACAGCATGCCCGGCTGCAGCGGCACCTGCGCACCATAGGCCTTGACCGACTGAGCGTGCAGCGCGACGGTCACGCGATAAGAGGGCTCAGGCAGTGCCACCGGAAGAGCGGTCTCCCCCGGTGCGATGAGGGTCTGGGAAATCTCGGTGATGCGCCCGGGGTGGCTGCCGAAGCGCTCATACGGGAAGGCCTGGTAGCGCAGCGCCACGGTTTGCCCGGGCACGAGAAAGCCGCGCGCGCGCGAAGGCACCATCAGCTCGGCTTGCAGTTGCGCGCCGCCCGGCACAATCGACAGCAAGGCCGCCTGCGCGGCAACACTTTGGCCGCGCTCGGTGAGGATGGCGGTGGCCACCCCGTCGGCCGGACTCGTGATCACCACGGTGCGCCGCGACTCGAGTTCGGTGCGTTCTTGTTCGAGCGCGGCGATCTCTCGCTCGATGGCGCCGCGCTGATTGTGCGCCTTAAGATCGCCCGCCGCCAGCTCGCGCCGCGCCGAGTCGATATCGCGCTGTAGCGCGCTGCGGCTGCGCAAGAGGTTCTGCCAGCGCGCCTGCTGTTCCAGCAGCGCGTCTTCGTGTTGTTGCGCTTGCGCGGCGGAGATGAACTTCTCATCGACCAAGGTACGGAAGCGCGCGGCATTGGCGCGCGCGCTTGCCACGCGTTGTTCTTGGATCCT
>CAZILI010000184.1:2681-7649 GCA_964539965.1 uncultured Burkholderiales bacterium
CGGATTCGAGCCCGCGCGAGCGCTCGCGCTTGGCGCTCGCTTCGATCGAATCGATCGAAACTTGTTTCGCCAGTTCGCGCTCCAAGCTGGCGCGCCGCTCGCTGAGCTTGGCGATCGCGGCGGCCTGCGCCTGCGGCGCCTCGCGCGAAGCGTGCTCGGTGGACAGCACGAATAAGGTATCTCCGTGCTTGACGCGATCACCCTCGCGCACGCGCTTTTCTACCAAGGTGCCCGCCACCGGCGCCAGTACCTTGATGAGGCCCTTGTCCGGCGCCAGGTAGCCGCTCACGTGGGCCTTGCGCGTATATTGCCCCCACAGCGCGAACACGATCACCGCGAGGGCCAGCGCCACCGCGGCGAAGGTGAGCACGGAAAATGACAGCGGGCGCGTGAGCACGACTTCGCCTAGCGCTTTGTCGCGATTGAAGTCGAGGGCTTCGCGGCGGAACAATTCTTTTCTCATCGGGCTCGGCTGGGCGTGGTGGTTGAGGAGCGCGCGCCGCGAAAAGCGGCGCGCAGCATGCGATCTAGGTGATGTTCGGATGCACGTTCGTGCTAGCCGGATCGCTGGTCAGGATGCTGACCCCGTCGTCGTAGTAGACGACTACGGGCCGCTGTCCCGGTCGCTTGAAGCGACCGCCGGCCACCGCCGCCAAGTCTTCGGCACTGAGTTCGGATGGCACTTCGGTGTCGTGAGGGAACTGATCCATAGTGATCTCCTTAGTTGATTTGCACGCCGGCCAGGTACACCTTGATCATGTCTTCCGGCACCCAGCTGAAGCCATCGTCTCCGACGGTGATCCGTTCATGCCGATCGAGCTTCATCATTCCGCCGGCGATCTGCGCGAGCTCGCTTGCCTCGAGCACGCTCAATGTGGATTGCGCTGGAATGGAGGATTTGCGTTTCATGGACTGCTCCTTACTTGAGAGTGGATAAGAACTACCGACGAAAGGGCGGCGCGGATTTTTCCTCCGCGCCGCCGGCACTGCACTAACAGCTATAGTTGCGGGTTTCGTACGACATCATCAGGTTGTAGTCATGTACCCCCAAGTAGCTGCACGGATAGCCGCCCGCGACGCGCGCGAGCTCTTCAACCGACAGCTGCGCGGGGACCGCCCCCGGCTGCTCGACGACGCTTAGCGCGTCTTGTTGTCGATTCTCGATCATCGGCATACTCCCTTTCTTTGGTTTGTTGATCACTTCGGTTTGTTGCTACTCATGTGACGTTGGGATCGGCCGCGCGGCGCAACGCCTCGCCGTTGGCGGGATTGCTCGCCGCGACCTGCGGGCAGCGATGACAAGCCTCGGCCCCTTCTTGCCGCCACCATCTGCAATCGGGCCGGATGGTGCAAGGCGGTAGCTTGTCCTGCACCTTGGGCACGAAGCGAACGGTTTTCTGCGCGAGCCGGCAGTCGCCGGTTGCGCCCTCGAAGTGCTTGCACGCCGCACCGGCGCAAGGACCGGCGAAGCGAAAGATCTCCGTCGGCGCAACCGGGCCGGACAGCGCGAGTAGCTCCTCAGTGATGGGAAGCGGCTTTTCGAACGGTTGCCAGTGCGGGTTCTCCGCCGTGCCGCCGACGATGCCGAACGCCACGCTCCCGGGCCAACCGGGAAACGTGCTGGGACACAAGGGCCACTCGCGCTTGCTCATGTCAGCCGCCGATCTTGCCGGCGCCGATCGCGCCCTTGTCCAATCCGGCGACCGGATCGATGCCCGGTGCGCGGAACCACAGCGGGTCGACCAGGATGCCGTAGATGAACGGGTCTTTGAAGTAGTAACCGGCGGCGCCGGCTACGGTGTTGAGTTCTTCGCCCGACAGTTCGATGCCGGCGGCGCGGCGCGCTTCCACGGCGCGCTCGACGGCGGCTTGCGCGGCTTGCGCGATTTCTTCCGCGCACAAAGTGGTATTGCGTTTGGTTTGCATAGGTGTTCTCCTGTTGTGGTGGGTGAAAAAAGCGACTAGATCCGTTGCAAGCCGATCTCGCCGGGCGGCAGCGGCTGCGGGTTCAGCGCGACCAGGTCGATACCGCTGACCAGGCTCACCGCATCGATCACCGAGTCCTGGCGTGGTCTTGGCCATCCGGGCACGCGTGTGCCGCACCAGTCGGTGTCCCAGTCCATGTATCCGCCGGCGACGCGCTCGAGCTCACTCGGCTCGATCACAGCCAGCGCATGGCTTGAATGTTTCATCTGCGTTCTCCTTGTACGGTTGGAAAGTGTCTGGTGGCGACCGCTCGCCGACGGCGATGATTGCCCGATCGACCGGGCGAACTATAGGGGCCAAGCGGTACGGGGCCGCCCCTAATCCCCGGGGCATCGGCGTCGCCGAACGGCCTATGTCCAATGGGGATAGCGCGGCGCGGTCGCCGCCCCGATAATTGAGTTCATCCTGGGAGGGACGATTGAAACAGGCCAATCAGATTGCGCACTTTCGCCAGCTGTGCGCGCTCGGCGTGCAAGCGCACACGCTCATGCCGACAGCGCTGCAGGCGCTACACGCCCTCATCGGCTCGGACCACAATGCGTTCTTTTGGTCGGGCGATAGCGGGGATATCGAGAACGCCTATTTCGAGGCCCCGATGCCGCCCGCGGTCGCGCAGGTGTACTTCGGTCAGTACGTGAACGACCGCGCGCGCGGCGAGTCGACAGTAAACGTGCGCGACCGTTTGCCGGCGGGCAAGACGGTCGGCAATAGCGCCACGCTCTTTTCAGCCGACTTCTACCGCTCGGGCATGTACCACGACGTATGGCGGCCGCTTAACCGACGTCACGTGCTGTGGGCGCGCGTGACCGATGGACGCGCTCGCCGTCACGGCATAGCGCTGTATCGCGGGCCGGCGGACGCGCCGTTCGACGCCCGCGACGAGGCCACCTTGGCGCAAATCGTGCCCTATCTCGGGCGGGCGATCGCCGCCCCTGCGCGCGAAGACGAAGCGTACGTCGCGAGTCCCGAGACGGGGCTGTTGATCGCCGACGCGCAAGCCGGAGTCCGACATCTGTCCGACGACGCTCGGCGGCTGCTGGTGCTGGCCGGCGAGGACCACGTGTCGCGCCGAGCAAGCTGGGCCGGCCCGACGTTGCTGCCCGCGGCGGCGAGCGAATTGTGCCGGCGGCTCGCGGCGCGCGAACTGGCCACCGCGCAGCGAGAGCCGACCGCTCAGACGCAAAATCGCTGGGGCCGCTTCGTGTTTCGCGCCCATCGCCTGGGCGGCGGCGGCGACGGCGCGCTCATCGGCATGACCATTCAGCGCTGGGTGCCGCGCCGCCTAATGCTGCTTCAGGGCGCGCGCGATCTGCCGCTGTCGGCCAAACAAAGAGAGGTCGCCCTGATGCTGGCCGAGGGTACCCCCCACCGCGCCATTGCTATCGAACTTGGCATCAGCTTACACACCGTCGCCGATCACGCGCGCAAGATCTGCGACAAACTCGAGGTGAGCGGCGGCGCGGGACTGCGCGCCAAGCTCGCTTCCAGTAGCATGCAGTAGTGGACTGCCTAAGAGGAGAGAGTCCTATGCCTAAGAAACCCCACATCTGCTTCGATCGGGTATTGCCGCGGGATTTGATGCGCCCGCAAGCAGCGATGCGCCTGCCCGGCCAGCCCGTGCGTGCGATTACGCCGCTCGGCAAACTCTGGATGAACGGCTCGACCTTGCGCGTGCACTTTCTCGGCGGCACGCCGCAGCAGCAGGCGATCACCAAAGAACAAGCGAATTGGTGGGCGGCGCACGCCAACCTCAAGTTCGAGTTCGTCGACGCGCCGGACGCCGAAATACGCATCGCCTACGACGAGAACGACGGTGCGTGGAGCTATATCGGGACCGACGCGCGCGGCATTCCGGCCGGCGAGCCGACCATGAACTTGGGATTCCTGGACGGCGGCACCGCCGGGCACGAGTTCGGCCACGCCATCGGCTTAGCGCACGAACATCAGAATCCGGCCGGCGGCATACAGTGGAACGAGCCGGTCGTCATCCAGGCGATGAAAGGGGCGCCCAACTTTTGGGACGAAGCCAAAACGCGCCACAACATCTTGCGCAAGTACAGCATCGACCAGGTCAACGGCACCGCATTCGATCCGGACTCCATCATGCTGTATTTTTTTCCCGCCGGTTGGACCTTGAACGGGATCGGCACCACGGCCAACGACGTGCTCTCCGCCTTGGACAAGGCGTTTGTCGCCGGCGCCAAGATGTATCCCAAGAGCAATCCGGGTGTCGGCGGCGTGCTGCCCGAACTCAAGGTCAACGCCAAGCGCCGCAAACGGGCGGCGATCGGCAAGCCGGGCGAGGAAGACCTCTACACTTTCACCACTTCGCAAGCCGGGCGCTACGTGATCGACACGCGCGGACCGACCGATGTCGTGATGAAGCTGTTCGGCCCCAATTCACAGACCGAGGTGATCGCCGAAGACGACGACTCCGGCATTGACACCAACGCGAGCATCGTCGCCGACTTGGTCGCGGGCCAATACTTCGTGCAGGTGCGGCATTGGAATCTCGCCTCCGGCACCGGCTCCTACACCATCAAGGTGCGCCTCACATAGTGGACTCTTGGGAGTATACGTCCATACCCCGCATCCAGATGCGCCTATAGGAAGGGTACAGGCATGAGTATGGGTCAGCGCACGGCCGCGCCGCGCTCGCTCAACAGCGCGCGCAGCAGGGATCGGTGACAGCGCGACTCGTCCTCGCAATAGCAGCCGACCGAGAAATTACTCTGGTGCGATAGCGCCGCCAGCAGATCGAGCGTGCGGCTCGCCTCGGGCGTAGACATCTCCGCGCGATAGCGTTTGGCAAAGGCACGCCACTCGCGCTCGTCGGTCGCATCGAGCGCCGTCCTCACCAGCGCCGCGCTCGGCGCGAGATTGGGAAACCACACGTCGTACCAGTTCTGCGCGGCGAATTGACTCTTGGGCACCCCGCGCGGCGGGCGGCGCACGGTGCCGATGCGCAACCCTTCATCTTGG
>CAZILI010000185.1:0-7648 GCA_964539965.1 uncultured Burkholderiales bacterium
CGACGCTCAGTTCCCGCGCGACTCGTGCGATGTGCTTCTGATAGCGCGCCGCACCGGGCACATCGTCCACCCTCGGCAAGCGCGGCACCCTGCGGCTCCACTGGGCCAACAAAGTTTCGATCTCGCAGCGCGGCGGCGCGACGACAAGCGAATCTGCGAGTTGGGGCCGCGACGTGCTCGTCTCCGGCGCATTCGGAGTGGCGGTGTCCTGCACCGATTGCAACCAGGCGAATGCGGTCAACACCAGGACGATGCCGATCGACAGCGTCAGTAACTCATGCCGTCGCTCGATGCGATAGTTGTGCATGCCATCACCTCCAAGCTGCTCGGGTTGGAGCGCCGCGTCGTCGCGCGGCGCGCTGTGTTTGCGCGAAGGCATCGCCCCTGAAATCGCTGGGGCGCGAGAAACCGCTAGGCGGTCAAGAAGCCTTGTGCGCGGTTGCCCACAGCGCTTGCGCGGCGAGATCCTTGACCAGGCGCTTGTATTCTTCCCAGCGCACTTCGTGCGAGAACGTCCAAGTATTGCCTTGATCGAGCACGTACTTGCCGCGAGCGCGCAGATAGGCTTTGGCGTTGTCGAGTTGGCGTTGCATGGACTCCGACGAATATGAGAAGGTTTTCTTCATCTTGTTGTCCTTTCTTTTTGATTTTGTTGGCGCGGATGCAAAGCCGCGCGGCACGTTAACGGCGTTCCTCAGGCCCGTTTCGTCACCTTGTTACGCCGGTTTAGCATTGTTTTGACATTTTTCCAGGCAATTTGTTTCCTGAGGATGGCGTACGACGCATGGGTTACACGCCGAGGGCGGCGCGCAACTCAGCCTCGAGCTTGACCGACAGCTTCTCATAGCCGCCGCCGTTCGGATGGATTTCGTTTTGCCAATCGGCGCTTTCTGCCGTCGTGCCCAACGCGGCACGCGTCAACGTACCCAAGGTGTGCGTGACGTGGAAGTTGGGCAACTCCGCGGCCAGTTCATCGAGTGTCTGCGCCAGGCGGTCGAGCAAAAAGTCCGATAGCGGATTCCAGTCCGACAACGGCACTTCCGCGGCGGTGAACACCGGATGCAGCCACGGTCCACAGCGCACGCCGAACAAGATCGCGGGTGCATCGCGCGGGGTCACCCTGTCGTAGTTGTGAGTGACGATCGGCTTATTGCGGCAGGCGCTGTCGCTGCGATCGCGCACCGCGACGATGCGACGGTAGCCTTCCTTGATGTAGTTCATGACGACGTCCAAGCGGTCGAGATCGCAGTAGTCGGCCGGCCCGCCGATCGGCTTGCCGGCGCGCTGCGCCACGCTGAGCACTAAGTCTTTGGCGTAGTCGATCAGATCATTGCCGCCGCCGCTCAGCAAAATCGCGTCCCACTTCGAGCCGAAGCGTTTGGAGGTTTGCTCGATCAGTACAGCGTTGTTGCAGATCTCGGCCATGCTCACCAGCTTGTCGCCCGGCTTGGCGATCGACACGATGATCGCGTCGTCGGGCAGATCGAGCGAGCGAATTAGACTCGTCATCGGCAGTCCCCCCAAGGTGAACCACGAGTCGCCTTCTGCCAGTAGGCGAAAGCGGTAGCGGGGATCGTCGGGATTGGTTCTGGGGTTGCTGCGCTCGATGTCTTGCCACAGCACGATGTTGGGCTTCGCCACGACGCCGTCCTCCTGCCGTCTCGATTCGAGGAGTATACAACGACAGCCCGCTAACGAATGCGACCGTCAGCCTTGTACCCGCCGCAGTATGTCAGAGCTGATGCGGCAGCCAAGTGGTCAGCGCGGGAAACACGATGGTCAACGCGAGCACGACGATCGCCCAGGCCAAGAACGGCAAGCTTTGCCACATGACAGGCGTGATCGGAATGCGCCCCACGCTCGACACGACGAACAGCAGCAAGCCGATCGGCGGGTGCATGAGTCCGATCATCAAGTTGAGCACCACCACCGCGCCGAACTGAATCGGATCGATGCCGAGCTGCTGACCGAGCGGAATCAGCACCGGCAAGAAGATGATCATTGCGGGCAGCGGCTCCAAAATGCAGCCGATGATCAGCAGGAACACGTTGACGAGGATCAAGACAACCAGCGGATTGGAAGACACGCTCTTGATCCACTCCACCGCAGCGAGATTGATTTGGCTTTCGGCCACCAGCCAACTGAATGGCCCTGCGGCCGCTAGCAAAAACAAGATCGTCGCGGTCGAGCGCCCGGATTGAAACAGCGCCTGCGGCAGTTCGCGCAGCTTGAGGCCGCGATACACGAATAGGCTCACAAACAGCGCGTACACGGCGGCCGCGGCGGCCGCTTCGGTGTCGGTCACCAGACCCATGCGTATCCCGCCGATGATGATCACCGGCATCATCAACGCCCAGCCGGCACGGCGCGTGGCCACGACCTTCGCCTTCAAATCGGCGCGTTCGCGGCGCGGATAGTTGCGATACTTCGCGATCAAGCTGCAAATCACGAGAAAGCCGAGCGCCAGCAATAACCCCGGCACGATGCCCGCCATGAACAGCTTGACCACCGATTGGCTGGAGAGCTGCGCATACACCACCATCGGAATCGAAGGCGGAATGATCGGCCCCAACAGTGCGCCGGCCGCGATCACGGCGCCGGCGAAGCCATCCCCATAGCCCTCTTTGCGCATGGCGGGGATGAGAGGCTTGCCAGTGGCGACCGCATCGGCGACCGCGGACCCCGACACGCCTGCCATCACCAAGTTGGTGATGATCGAGACGTGGCCGAGGCTACCTTTCAGGCGCCCCACCAGGGCCAGCGCCCAGTCGATGAGGCGAGTGGTCAATCCGCCGCGGTTCATGAGTTCGCCCGCGAGAATGAACAGCGGCACCTGCACCAGCGCGTCGCTGTACACGTAGGAGATCATGTTCTGCGCCAAGATCACGGCGTCGACCGGCTCGCCCGACTTGAACAACAGGCCGAGCGCCGCCGCCAAAATCATCGAGAAGCCGACATCGAAGCCGATGATCAGCGCGACGATGAAAACCACGAACAGCAGCAGCAACACGTCAGCGATCCTCGCGGCGCGCCAGTTGCGTACCCGTCAGGCGCGCGATCAGGCGCAATGCGATAAACGCCACCATCAAAACGCCGGCGGCGAACAGCGAGCCCGCCGGCACCGACTCCGGAATATCGGTGCCGAGCAAGAGCTTCTCCATATTGATTTCGATCAGCTTCCAGCCCTTGACCATGATGACGCCGAGCAAGACCAGCAGCACGACATCGAACACGATGTCCAGTACGCGCTTCATACCCGGCGGCAAGCGCGCTTCGATGAGGTCGACGCGAATGTTGGCGCCCGAGCGCAGCGCTAGCGCAAAGCCGATGAAAGTGACCCACACAAGCGCGATCTTGGCGTACTCGTCCGGCGCGGCGATGGGGATGTCGACGAAGTGGCGGTCGATCAGCTTGAGCGCCAAGATCGCCACCAGCACCAACACCAAGGCGGCGATCAGCCATTCACACGCGCGCTCGACCAGCGTCAAGGCGCGATCAAGGGTCGTCAGTAGGAATCGCAAGGGTCAACCACGAGCGAGAAGCGGGCGGAAAAACGCAGCGCCGGATACCTCTGCTGTCTGCAGTGTTTCAGAGTTCGAACGCGCCGCTCACTGCATGCCGCGAATCTTATCGACCAACCCCGCCGGCCAGATCTTGCCGTCGTAAGGCTTGTGGACGTCTTTCCAAGCGCGATGGAACGCATCCCGATCGGGGACGACGTAAGCAACGCCGGCCTTTTTCAGTTCTTCTATGCCTTGCTGATCGATTTGTTCGCCCAACTCCGTGGCGAGTTTGCCGCCCTCGTGCGCGGCGCGGATGAGCAATTCGCGCTGCGGCGGCGTCAATTGCTGCCAACGCTTCTCAGCGATGTACCAGGCGGCCACGTCGAACACGTGGTCCGTCGCGGAATAGAACTTAGAGACTTCGTGAAACCGGAACGACAACGACAGATCGAAGCCGTTGTCTTGCCCGTCGACCTGGCCGCGGCTGAGCGCCATGTAGACCTCGTTGAGGCCGAGCGGCACCGCCTTCACGCCGAGCGCTTCGAACATGCCGCGGAAAATCTCGATCGGCGGTATGCGCAGCCGCAAGCCCTTTAGGTCCTCGGGCTTGTTGATCGGCCCCTTGGTGGTGAGCAAGGCGCGCGGACTGCGCGCGCCCGCCACGGCGAAAATCCTCAAGCCCGATTGCTTGGCCAAGTTCTCGTACATCTCCTGGAAGATCGGGCCGTTCATGATCTCGGTCGCCTTGGCTTTGCTCTTGTAAAGATAAGGCACGTACGAGATATTGAGAGGCGCCCCGCCTTTCAACTGGCCCGCGTTGGCCACGCCCAAGTAGGCCATGTCGACGGTGCCGAGTTGCATGCCCGAGATCAACTGCAAGATGTCGCCGATCTGGCTGTCGGCATACACCTGGACCTTGATCTCGCCCTTGGATTCTTTCTCCACCACCTCGGCGAACTTGAGCATGCCCTTGTGCAGGTTGCTGTTGGTCACGAACGGCGTACCGAATCGCAAGGTCAAGCTCGCGGCAGCGCAGGTGCCCGCCAGGGCGAGCAGCAGGGTTACCCCCCATAGGCGAATGATGGTTCTAAACATTACTCCTCCAGATTTCTTGGTTTGTTGGCTTGTTGGTCTTGTCGCGGCGAGTATCGGCGACTGCGCGACTAGTTCTTGCCGAGCGCGCGATTGAGGAAGTCCAAGCGATCCTGACCCCAGAACAACTCGCCGTTGTACACATAGGTCGGCGCACCGAACACGCCTCGCTCGATCGCCTCTTTCGTATAGGCCTCGTACTTGGCTTGCGCCTCGTCGCGCTTGGCGCTCAACGCCGCCACGTCGATACCCCGCTCGCGCGCGATGGCGGCGAGTGTCTCGGCGTCGGCCACGTTGCGCTCCTCGGCCCAGCAAGCGCGCATGACGCCGTAAGCAAGCTGCATCGCGAGATCGGCGCCGCCCACCAGATCGGCCGCGACGATGAGAAGCACCGCTTGGTCGTGCGGCGCCGGAAAAAACTTAGGCTCCAGGTTGAGCGGCAGGTCGAGGTATTCGCGCCAGCGCCGCAACTCCATCAAGCGGTAGGCCTGGCGCTGCGGCGCGCGCTGCTTGAGCGGAAGCCCGCCTGAGATCGGAAAAATCTTTCCCGTGAGGTCCACCGGCTTCACGTTCACCTGCGCCTTGTAGCGCATCAAGATCTGCTCTAGGCGGAGATGCCCGAGATAGGTCCAGGGGGAAACCGGAGAAAAGTAATAGTCGACGACTTTGGCCACGACAGTCTCTCTAGAGTGGATACCGCGCCGCGCCCATGCGCTGCGCGTGGACGCCATTCTCGCACAAACAAAACGGGCACCCGAAGGTGCCCGTCTGCGAACAGACTGCTAGATCGCGAGACTAGAACGTGTGACGGATACCGAAGCCCAGGCGGTCGGCATCGTTGCCAACGGCGGACACACCAAAGTTGGCGTTGTCCTTGTTGTTGACTCTGCCGTAGATGACTTGAAACTCAGTACGCTTGGATACCGTGAAGCCGTATCCCAAGTAGAACAAATTCGCCCCCGAGTTATCAATCTTGTTGCCGTTGAGCTTCGCCTTCTGGGCAAAGCTAAGGGCAGCGCGAATATGGTGCTGACCGAAGTTGAGCGCGCCCGACACCATGAAATTAGCCCGCTTGATCTTGTCACCGTTCCCATTGTCCTTGAACTGCAACTGCTCGCCGGCAACGTCCACTTGGAACAGCTCGGTACCGTAGCCTACGCCCAAGCGGAACGCTTGGTTCTTGCTGTCGACGCCGAGATCGTCATCGTACTGCGCGCCCGCGCCATAGACGCTCAAGCCGAAGGCCGATTTCCACTGCGCCGCCAATTGGAAACCTTGCGGGCTAAGATCGGGAATGCCTGGCGAGACCGACTGCGTCTTCCCGCCGGCCGGAGTAATGTATGCCGCATCGATGGTCACACCGGCAAAGTCCGGCGAGGTATACCAGACGCTCTGCGGATCGCGGCGAGTGAAGCCCTTGAGGCGGCCGTCGTTTAATCCGTATGCCGTCATAAGCGTCAAGGTGCCGAACGTGCTTTCGGAAGCGGGATCGGGATCTTGCAGAATCTGCTGGATTTCGTATGCATGCTCGTTCTGCCCGATTCTCAGGGTGCCCCAGCCGCCGGTCAAGCCCACATAGCTATTGCGATTGGAGACGCTGACCTGGTCGATCTGATTATTGTTGGTCACCGTATTTGAGCCGGCATGGGGACCCGCGAAATTGTGGTCGAAGGCCAGGCTAAAAATCGCTTTGGACCAACCTAGATCCTCCGTGCCGTCGATTTGCCAGCGAGTGGCGAATGAACCGATGTTCGCTTGGCGCTTATACACCTTAGTACCGCCAGAGGTCTTCTCTTGGCCGAACCCGATGTCGCCGTGGATCGCACCCGTCAGCACGACGCTGCTCCCATCAGCCAGTGCCGCCGCCGGAGCTAACGCGCCCATGACTGCCAACGCGATAAGTTTACGAGTCATTGATAATCTCCTTGTCTCTAAGAAATTGGGCGGCTTAACAAGCTAACCCCCCTTTGCTCAGGCGGAACGCCTGCCTGCTACCACCTCTCTAAATCCGAGAAGTTGACTCGCATGATGCCAAAAACCTTTTCGCTGCCTCAAGAGATTGCCGCGCAAACTGCATGTTTTCGTCGGCGCTTGTTGTAGTTTTGCAACAAGCCGGGGCCGGGCTCAGACCGCGGCAGGACGGTGAGCTCGAGCCGGCGCGAACATCTCGGCCAGGGCAAAGCCGGGGTCCGGAGCGCGCATGAAGGCTTCGCCGACCAGGAAGGCATTGACTTTGTTGCGTTGCATCAAAACGACATCCGCGGGCTGCAAGATGCCGCTTTCGGTGACCACGATGCGCTCGGCCGGGATGCGCGGCAGCAAATCCAACGTCGTGCGCAAATCGGTCGCAAAGGTACGCAGATTGCGGTTGTTGATGCCCATCAGCGGGGTCGTAAGCTCTAGCGCCCGGTCCAACTCGCTGGCGTCGTGCACCTCAACCAGCACGGCCAGGCCGAGCGAATGCGCCAACGCCTCCAGCTCGACAAGGCGCGATTGGGTGAGGGCTGCCACGATCAGCAGGATGCAATCCGCCCCCATCGTCCGCGCCTCGTACACCTGATAGGGCTCGACGGTGAAGTCCTTGCGCAAGGCGGGCAGCGCGCAGGCCGCGCGCGCCGCCTGCAGGTATTCGGGGGCGCCCTGGAAGAACTGCCGGTCGGTCAACACCGACAGGCACGCCGCACCGTGGCGCGCGTAGCCGGCGGCGATCTCGGCGGGCCGAAAATCCTCTCGCAGCACGCCCTTGCTCGGGCTCGCCTTCTTGATCTCGGCGATCACCGCCGGCAGGCCGGCCGCCAATTTGCCGCGCAGCGCGCCCACGAAGTCGCGCGCCGGCGGCATGGCCCCGGCCTCGCGGCGCAGCTCCGCCAGCGGCTTGATCGCCTGTGCGGCCGCGACTTCCTGGCCTTTTACCGCGAGTATCTTTTGCAGGATGTCGGCCATGCCGGGGTCAGCCGACTCGATTGGTGAACGCGATGAACTGCTGCAGTTTCTGCTTGGCGGCGCCGCTCGCGATGGCGGCGTCGGCTTGGCGCACCCCGCCGGCCAAGCTT
>CAZILI010000186.1:0-7620 GCA_964539965.1 uncultured Burkholderiales bacterium
CTTGTGGAACTCATCGACCGCCGCTCGCGTCGGAGCGAGGAACGCAATGTGCGCGTTGGAGGGCGACTCGCTACTTTGCCCAGTGAACCCTCAAGCCAGGGCGAATCCCTCATAGCCCTTGGCCGTCACCTCGTCGCACTTCTTGCGATAGCCGCCCACACCCTCCGGCCCGAGGTAGGGCAAGAACGCGCGCGGCTTGCCGGGGATGTTGGCGCTCATATACCAAGAGTTGGCGCTGGTCATGAGGGTCATACCGACGATTTCGTTCACGTGCGCGACCCATTGATCTTGCGCTTGCGCCGTGGCCTCGATGACGCTCTTGCCGCTCTTGCGCATGCTGTCGATGCAGTCGGTTACCCACTCGACGTGCTGTTCGATGGCCACCGGCATGTTGGTGAGTACCGAAGGGCTCTGCGGCCCCTTGATAGTGAATAGATTGGGAAACCCGACCACCGAAATGCCCAAGTAGCTGCGCGGACCCCCGGCCCATTCCTGGGCGAGCGTGCGCCCGTCGCGGCACTTCAGATTGAGCGCTTTGAGCGGCCCGGTCATCGCGTCGAAGCCGGTCGCGAACACGATGATGTCGCACGGGTACTCCTTGCCGCCGGCGCGGATGCCGTTTGCGGTGATCTCTTCGATGGCGCCGTCGCGGGCGGCGTCCACCAGCAGTACGTTGTCCTTGTTGAAGGTCTCGTTATAGTTGGTGTCGAGCGGCTGCCGATTGGTGACGTAGTAGTGGCCCTTGGGAATGAGCTTCTCCGCCACCACGGGGTCTTTGACGGTCTTGCGTATCTTGCGCCGGATGTAGTCGGCGCACAGCTCGTTGGCCTCAGCGTTGAAGAACATGTCTTGATAGTTGGCCAGCCAGAACGCGAAACCTCCGGCGTCCCAACGCTTATCGAATTCGCGCTCGCGCTCTTCCGGCGTGGCTTCGAGCGCCGACTTGGGAATGAAATAGTGCTCTTGGCCGAAGAAGGATTCGCGGGTGCGCTTGACGATATTGTCGTAGTCGGCTTTGCGCGCCTTCACCAATTCGGGATCGACCTTGCCGTTGCGCGCCGGCACGCAATAGTTGGCGGTACGTTGAAACACGATGAGCTGCTTGGCTTGCTGCGCGATCTCGGGTATAGCTTGCACGGCGGTGGCGCCGGTGCCGACCACCGCCACGCGCTTGCCGGTGAAATCGACGCCACCCTTGGGAAAGCGACTGGTGTGGTACCACTTGCCAGTGAATTTCTCCAGGCCCTTGAACTGTGGCATGTTGGTGTGCGACAAGCTGCCTACGGCGGCGATCAGGAAACGCGCCCTGACCGCGTCGCCTTGGTCGGTGTGCACGGTCCATAGATTGGTCTGCTCGTCGAATTCGCCGCCGACCACGCGGGTATTGAATTGGATGTCGCGCTTGAGGCCATGCCGCTGGGCGACGTACTCGAGATAGCGCAAGATCTCGGGCTGTTCGGGATAGCGCTCCGACCATTCCCACTCTTGCAGCATCTGCTTGTCGAACGTGAACGCATAGATGTAGGAATCCGAGTCGCAGCGCGCGCCGGGATAGCGGTTCCAATACCACGTACCGCCGACGGTCTCGGCGGCCTCGTACACCCGCACCTTCAGTCCGAGCTTGTCGCGCAGCGACTTGAGCATGTACATGCCGGAAAAACCGGCGCCGACCACAACGGCATCGAAATGCTGAGTTGCGCTAGCCATTTCTCCTCCAATCGGTTATGTGTAATCGGACTCGCCGCCGAGCGAGGGCAACCCGCGCGGAGCCCGCAGCGCGGGTGGGCGCGCGGCAAGACCGGCCGAAGCCTATTATGCGCGCAAACCCGCGGGCATGAGTTGTGGATCAGGGTGCGCTCAAGCGTCCGCCCGCCAGTCGGTGGGCGCTGCGATCAGGTCGCCGCACACCGCAGCGAGCACCGCCGCGCGCGGTGTTATGTTTCGCCGAAGAAGGCCAGCAACTGCTCCAGCGCCCACTGCGGTCGCTCTTCCGGAATCCAGTGGCCGCAGCCTTCGGCGATGCCGCCGCGCACGTCGAGTGCGACGCGCTGCCAAGATTCCAGCGCCGCCATGCCGCGGCCGCGGCCGAGCGGCCCGCCGTACACCAGTACCGGCATGGGGAGTTTTCCTTGCGCGAGGAAGGCGGTGTTGTCGGCGACGTCCTGCGGCGTGGCGCGATAAAGATTGAACCCTGCGCGCATGGCACCCGGCTGACGGTAGGTGCGCAGATACTCGCGCTGCGCTTCTTGCGAGATCGCGTCGGGCCGCCCACCCCAATTGCGGTAGAAAAAACTCAAGTACACGTCCTCACGGCCCGCGGTTAGCGCTTCGGGGAAATCGAGCTCCCAGTGCAGACCGTGGTGCCAGCGGTTGTCGAACATAACCGGCGTGCCGTCACCGGGCACCGGGACGTCGAAGATGGCGACACGGCGCACCGCGTCGCGATGCTGGGCGGCGAGCGAGTAGGCGATCGGGCCGCCCCAGTCGTGACCGACCACGAACAAGCGCTGCTCGCCGAGAATTTCTTGCGCGAGGCGCCACACGTCGTTGGCCATGGTCTTCTTGTCGTAGCCGCCGACCGGACGCGATGAGTCGCCGAGCCCGCGCAGGTCCGGCGCAATCACGCGATAGCGCGCCGCCAATCCGGGGATGATGTCGCGCCACATGTACCAGGTTTGCGGCCAGCCGTGCAGCAGCAACACAGCGGGCCCGTTGCCGGCGATGACGTAGTGCAGGCGTACGTCGCCCAGATCGGCATACTCGTGCTGAAAGTGCATCGTCGCTCCTCGGTGAAGGATCGCGGCTAGCGGGTCGCCTTCGGCGCTGCGCCGACATTGCCGCGTGCGTTCTTGTCCGCCAGCGCCTTGAGCAATCCCTCGATGCCGCTGCGCTGGACTTCTTCGTTGAATGACGAGCGATAGGTCATGACCAAGCTCACGCCGTCGACCACGATGTCATAGGCTCTCCAGCCGTCGGCGGTCTTGTGCATGCGGTAGTCGATTGGCAAGGGCGGTCGGCCCGGGCTCAGATACTCGTTGCGCACCGTGGCGTCGGTTTCGTCGGGTCTAAGCTTGAGCGGCTCGACGACCAGCTTTTGCCCGCGGTAGGCACCGATCGAGTTGGCGTAAGTGCGGATCAACAGCGCGCGGAACTCCTGGACTAGCGCGTTCTGCTGCGCCGCGCTGGCGCGGCGCCAAGACTTGCCCACGGCGAGTTGAGTCATGCGGCGAAAGTCGATGTAAGGCAAGACTTTCTCTTCTGCCAGCGCGAGCGCCTTGGCGCGATCGCCGGCGGCAAGCTGTTCGTCCTTGCCGATCGCCTCCATCACTTCTTGCGTCAGGCGCTTCACCAACTCGTCAGGCGGTGTATCGACCGCAGCGCACACGGCGAACGACAGCAGCAACAGCGCCAACCACGCTTTCGAAAATGTTTTCATGATGAATATTCTGCAGCCAGTCAGCGCGCAGTATATCAAGTCGAAGTTGCGCCGGCGCCGCCGCGGAAGCGCCAAAGCGAACATACTCTGCGTAGTACGCAGGCGTAGACCGCATCTGGATGCGCCCTGTATGACAATACCCCCTCAGTATCGAGGGGAGACGCGCCTCGCTCAAACGTTCATGCGGGTGACGATGTCCTCGCCTGCGATCGCGTGGGCGTGCGGCATGCTCGCGCTGGTGTGCCCGATTCCGATGCGCCCTCGCGCATCGAGCGCGATCAGTCCCGCCTGCGCGCCGAGCGCGCTCACGCGCTCCAAGCCTCGCGCGACGGCGTCTGTCGCAACGTAGCCGCTTGCCATCAAGTCACACACGAATCGCGTAGTGGTAGCGCGTAGCACCGCCTCGCCGTGGCCGGTCGCCGAGGCGGCGGCGCGATCGGTCGCATAGGTCCCGGCCCCGGGTACGGGGGAATCGCCGACGCGCCCAGGGAGCTTCGCGGTGATTCCGCCGGTCGAAGTGGCCGCCGCCAAGCGGCCTTCGCCATCGAGTGCGACCGCGCCGACCGTTCCCTGCGCGAGCGTCGGATGCTCGCGCAGCAGACGCGCGGTACGCGCAAGCGCGGCGCCGCTGGGTTTGCCGGCGAGGTCTTGCCGGCGGTTCGCCAATTCGCGCCGGCGCGCCTCGGTGACGGGATCGTGATCGGCGAAGCCGAGTTCGCGCGCAAAGCGCTGCGCGCCCACGCCGACCAGCATGACGTGATCGGTATCTTCCATCACCTTGCGCGCGACCAGGATGGGGTTTTTCACGCGCTGAATGGCAGCCACCGCGCCGCAGCGTAGGTCGGCGCCGTGCATCAGCATGGCGTCCATCTCGGCCTCGCCGGCGAGATTGAGCGCCGAACCGGTGCCGGCGTTGAACAGCGGATCGTCTTCCAGCGCTACGACCGCGGCGACCACGGCGTCGAGCGCGCTGCCCCGGCGCGATAACACGTCGATCGCCAGTTGCGCAGCGCGCCGCACACCGTCGAGCGCGGCGCCGCTATCACTCGGCGACCAACGGCCCGCGCCGCCGTGCACTGCGACGGCAAACGGCGGGGTCAAGGGCGTGCCAGCGCCGCTTCACGCGCGCCCCGCGCCGTGAGAGCGTCCAGCTTGGCATCGCGCTCCGCTTTCGGCTGACGGGCAAGTTGCTTGACCGCGGCATAGAAGGCGGCGAAGTCACCCCGCGCGTCATCGAGTAGCGCGTGAAATGCCGGCACTTGCTCGGTGTAGATGGCGATCGCTGCCAAATGCGCGTTGTTCAAATCTTGCTCGATCCAGCGGTCGTAGCCGTTGTAGCCGTTCCAGCCTTGCTTGAGCGTCCGGTAGGCGGCGCGCAGGTCGGCGAAGGTTTGCGCCTTCTTGGCGCGTTTCTCCATCGGGTCGAGAGCGGACGCGTACAGTTCTTCGAGCCGCTTGCGAAAGTCCAGCACCAAGCCGTGAAAACCTTGGCGATGCCGCTGCGCGCGCTGCCATTGATCGCGCAAGCGGGCGTCGCCGCGCGCGGCGAGCCAACGCTCGACACCGGCCTCCTCCACCGCGGTGGCGAATGACTCGTTGAACATCGCATCGCCCTTGACGTAGGCCACTTGATGCGCCAACTCGTGAAACACCAGTCGCGCCAGCTCGATCTCGGGGTAATGCACGAATGTGTTGAGCACCGGATCGTCGAACCAGCCCAAGGTCGAGTAGGCCGGCACGCCGCCGACATAGACGTCATAGCGCTTGTCTTTCGGCAAGTCGGCGACGAAGGCTTGCGCGGCGGCCTTGGCGAAATAGCCGCGATAGGGCACGCAGCCGGCGAACGGAAAGCACCACTGCACCGGTTCGATGGAGAATTCTTCGGTGGCGAATACGTTCCAGATGACGTACGAGCGCTTGAGATCGGCGTAGCTGCGATAGCTGCGGTTGTCGGGCAGCGCTAGATGCCTGCTCGCGAATTCGCGGATTTCACTGAGAGCAGAGAGCCGCGTGCGCAGTTCCGGCGGGGTAGTGGGGTCTTCGATGACTTGCGCGATCGGCCGGCGTTTGTTAAGGATCTCGTATTGGCCGTTGACCGCTTGCGAGTAGTACGACAGCGTGCTGCAGCTCATCAGTACGCCGGCCGCCAGCGCGAGCGGGATCAAGCCGCGCAGTCGGCGCATCCAGACTATGGTGCGCCGTGGCGCAGCCAAGCGCTGCCCGATCGATGGCCGATTGCGGTGCAACGCCGCTCCTAGTCTTGCTAGAACCAATGGCTGGCCGTCGTCATGACTTTGGAAGCAAGCCGCATGGCGAGCTTGAGCGGTGCGGGCAACTCCGCCGCGCCGTACTCGATCGCGGTGGTGGCGTGTCGGGCTTCGTCCACTTTCATTTGCTCGACTATCGCGCGGCTCTTGAGATCTTCCGGCGGCAGGCGGTCGAGGTGGCCCGCCAGATGGTCCTCGACCTGGCGCTCGGTCTCGGCGAGAAAAGCCAAGTTCCAGCGATCGCCCGCAAGGCCGGAGATCGCACCCAGCGTGAAGCTGCCGGCGTACCACAAGGGGTTCAGCACGCTGCGGCGCGCGCCGAGTTCCTGCAGGCGCGTCTCGCACCAAGCGAGATGGTCGGTCTCTTCCTGCGCCGCACGCTCGAGCGCCTCGCGTACCGCTGGGTTGCGCGCGGTCATCGCCTGACCTTGATACAGCGCCTGGGCGCACACTTCACCGGCGTGGTCGACGCGCAGCAGGCGCCCGGCGAGCGTCTTTTCGACGCTCGATAGCGGTGCCTCGCTCGCGTTGTCACCGGGCTGCGGGCGCAGCGCATGGGCGGGACCCATCACCGAGCGCAGTGCCTTGTCGACTTGCAAGATGAGGGAATCAATGGCTGACATGGGGAGTTCCTGCGCTGGGGGTAGTCGGCATGATTATAAGAGCACACGTGCGGCCGCACTGGGATCGTGCGATCGGCCGTTCCTGCGGCCTGCCGATTCTCGCCGTCGCCTCCCCGGTTTTCGCGCTACCATGCTCTCGAGCCTAAGCCCGGGTAAGGCCCGGTCCGCGCGCACGACTAAGCTCGCCTAGATACCTAAGCAGGGGTCCAAGACCATGCAGAACACGATATACCGAGTTGCAGGCGCACTGTTCGTCGGCGCACTGTTAGGCTTCAGCGCAGCGGCCACCCCGGCTGAGCAGAGCGGGCTCGCCAAGGCCACTTTCGCCGGCGGCTGTTTTTGGTGTATGGAGCCGCCGTTCGACAAGCTGGACGGCGTCCTTTCCACCACTTCGGGCTACACCGGTGGAAAGCAGAAGAACCCCACCTACAAGGAAGTGTCCGCCGGTGGCACCGGTCACGCGGAGGCGGTAGAGGTGCTGTACGATCCCAAGAAGGTGAGCTACGAGAAACTGCTCGACGTGTTCTGGCACAACATCGATCCGACGGTGAAGGACCAGCAGTTCTGCGATCACGGCAATCAATATCGCACCGGGATCTTCTATCACGACGAGGAACAGAAGCGGCTGGCGGAGGCTTCGCGCGCCCAGGTGATGAAGAGCAAGCCCTTCAAGGGCGATGTGGTGACCGAGATCGTCTCGGCGGCGGAATTCTATCCGGCCGAAGAGTACCACCAGGACTACTACAAGAAGAATCCGGTGCGCTACAAGTTCTATCGCTCGGGTTGCGGCCGCGACGCGCGCCTGAAGGAGTTATGGGGCGACAAGGCCGGCGGCTGAGGCGGCGAGCCGCCAGGCGACGCTCTCCCCCGCGCGCAGCGGCACCAGTTCTTCGTCCCCGAAGCGTAGGCTCGGCGCGACGGCTTGCTTGTCTCGCGTGAGCGTCAGGCTGCCGCGGTTGCGCGGCAGGCCGTAGAAGTCAGCGCCGTAGAAACTCGCGAATCCCTCCAGCCTGTCGAGCGCATGCACGCTGTCGAACGCCTCCGCGTACAACTCGATCGCGGCGTGCGCCGTGTAGATGCCGGCGCAACCGCACGCCGTCTCCTTGGTGTGCCTGGCGTGCGGCGCGCTATCGCTGCCGAGAAAGAACTTCGGGCCACCGCGGGTGGCCGCGCGCAGCAGCGCCTGGCGGTGCCGCTCGCGCTTGAGCACCGGCAAGCAGTATAGGTGCGGTCGTATACCGCCTTGGAACAGGGCGTTGCGGCTCAACAGCAGATGATGCGCGGTGATGGTCGC
>CAZILI010000187.1:0-7614 GCA_964539965.1 uncultured Burkholderiales bacterium
AGTTTCTTCTCTTCGGCGGCCGGCGTTTTCGACTGCTCCGCGGGGGCATTGGCGGCGGTGGCCAACTGTGCTGGGCTAGCGGACTTGGCGGCGGCGTCTTTGTTGTCGGCCTCGGGCTGCGCTGCGAGACTCGCCCACCAAGCGAACGACAGCGCGAGAGCGGCACAAACGACTGACAATGATTTCATGACCCAACCCCTAAAGTCTGCTGCACCTGGATATTATTCAGGATTCGCTCCCGGCCCGCAAGGGCGCGGTGACGCCCGGACGTCCGCGGCGGGTTCGAGAGCCGATGCGGCGACCGTGCGGGGGGGGCGAAATTGACACCTCCCCCGAGGGGAGACAATAATTTTCGCGCGCCGCGGTCGCGCGCAAACAACAGCGGGAGGAAGCATGGCGGTGGACGTTTTCTCAGCGAAAAAGGTCGAGCGGCAACTGCGCATCAGCCCGCACTCGACTGCGGTCGTCGTGATCGACATGCTGAACGAGTTCTGCAAGTCGGGCGGCGCGATGGTGTTGCCCGGCTACGAGACGCTGATCGCGCCGCAGCGGCGCGTGATCGCCGCCGCGCGCCAAGCGCACTGCCCGATCGTGTTCGTGGTCGACACGCACCGCGCCAACGTGCGGCAAGATCGCGAGTTTCTCAAGCGCACGCCGCACTGCATCGAGGGCAGTTGGGGTGCGCAGGTGATCGAGGATCTCGATCCGCGTCCCGATGACGTGTACGTGGTCAAGCGCCGCTATTCGGCGTTCTTCAATACCGACCTGGACCTTACCCTGCGCGATCTGGGCGCGGACACGCTGGTCGTGTTCGGCGTGGTCACCAACATCTGCGTGCGCTCGACCGTGCACGACGCGTTTTTCTTCGGCTACACAGTGATCGTGCCGGAGGATTGTGTCGCCGCGACCGGGCCGCGCGAGCAAGCGTCCTCGCTGTACGACATCGCCACGCACTTCGGCTGGGTGAGCGATAGCAGCCGGGTCGCGGATGCATTGCTCAGCAACGCGCCGCTGGAAAACCGCGAAATCGCGGCGTAATCATCGTGAGGAAAAAAGGAGAACAAAGCATGAACAAGAAATCCGCAGAGGCAATCTCGCTTTCGCGTCGACGTTTGTTGCAGGCATCCGCGCTTTCGCTCGGGCTGCCGCGCTTGGCGCGCGCCGCCGATCCGATCAAGGTCGGGGTATTGCAGCCGCTGTCCGGCGGCTTGGAAAACTTGGGGCAACTCGGCGTGCAGGGCACGCAGCTCGCGATCGAAGAGGCGAACGCGGCGGGCGGCGTGCTCGGGCGCAAGCTCGAGCTGGTCATTGCCGACGACAAGACCGATCCCAAGACCGCCGTCGAGCGCGCGCGCGAGCTGATTCAGCGCGACAAGGTGGTCGCCATCTTCGGCCCGGTCACCAGCGCCAACCGCGATGCCATTCAATCGACGGTCGAGCGCGGCAAGACGCCGCTGTTCTACGCCACCGACTACGAGGGCGGCGTATGCAGCCGCTACATCGTTTGCTACAGCGCGCTGCCCGAGCATTGGGTCGACCCGTTCATTCCCTACCTGAAGGACAATCACGGCAACTCGTTCTACTTGTTCGGCAGCGACTACATCTGGCCGCGTAAGATGAACGAGGCGATACGCAAGGCGGTGGCCAAGCAAGGCGGTAACGTCGTCGGAGAGGAGTACACGCCGTTCGGGGTAAAAGACTTCACCAGCACGGTGCGCAAGATCGAGGGCTCGGGCGCCAAGGTGCTGGTGCTGACGGTGGTCGGCGCCGATGCGATTACCTTCGTCAAGCAGTTCACTGCCGCGGGCGTGAAGGCGAAGTGCCGGCTCGCGTGGATGGGCTACAGCGAGAACTACTTGCCGGGCCTGTCAAAGGAGGAGGCCGAGGGGGTCGTGTTCCCGGCGAATTTCATCGCCACCTTAGACAAGCCCGAGGCGAAGGCCTTTACCGCCAAGGCGAAGAAGCGCTTCGGCGACAACGCCATCGTGAGCAACACCATGGACGCGCACTACAACTTGACGCGCTTCTTCATCGAAGGGCTGAAGAAAGCGGGCTCGGACGATAAAGAGAAGCTTATCGATGCGCTGGGCGGGCTGCAACTCCAGTCCGGCAACGGCATGGTGCGCTTGCGGCCGGAAGACCGCCATGTCGATCTCAACGTGCTCATCGCGGAGACCGTGGACGGAAGAATGCTGCTCAAGAAGGATATCGGGCCAGTCAAGGCTCCGAGTCAGTGCAAAGCTTGAGTGGGCGAGCGTTTTGCGGTGCGTGGGACGCACCCTACGCGCAACGGGCGAAGCATGTTCGTAAGGTACGCGCGGCGCACCGAATCAACGGTCCTGGTGCGTGGGACGCACCCCACGCGCAACCGGCGAAGCATGTTCGTAGGGTACGCGCGGCGCACCGAATCAACGGTCCTGGTGCGTGGGGCGCAGCCTACGTGCACCGCAGCCAAACCATGCCCGTAGGGTGCGCCCTGCGCACCGAATCAACGGCCCACCGGATCCGGCTCGCGCTCGCCGCGTTCGCGTCGTGAGCGCGGCACTGTTGGAAGTGCAGGGGCTCGCCAAGACGTTCGGTGGCCTATCCGTGCTCGCCGGTGTCGATTTCTCACTCGAGGCGGGCGAGACCCGCTGCATCATCGGCCCTAACGGCTGCGGCAAGACCACTCTGTTCAATGTCATTACCGGCGCGTTCGCGCCCAGCGCCGGACGCGTTTTTTTTCGCGGTGAGGACATCACCGCACTGCGTCCACACGACATCGCGCGTCGGGGTATTGCGCGGAAGTTCCAAGTACCGGGCATCTATGCCGCGCTCTCGGTGGCGGAGAATCTCGAGTTGCCGAGTCTGGGCAAGCAAGGCTTGCTGGGCCTGCTCGCCGCCGGCGCTGCAGTCGCCGCGCCACGCGGCGAATCGTTCTTGCAATTGCCGCTGGAGCAACGCGCAGGCAATCTGGCGCACGGACAAAAGCAGTGGCTCGAGATTGCCATGTTGTTGCGTGGTGAGGCGCAGCTGCTGTTGCTGGACGAGCCGACCGCCGGCATGACCGCCGCCGAGACGGCCGCCACCGCCGAACTGATTCGCTCCATCCAGCGCGAGCGTGGCGTCGCGGTACTTGCAATCGAGCACGACATGAGTTTCGTGCGTCAACTCGATTGCCCCGTCATCGTCATGTTGCGCGGCAAGGTGCATTTCTCCGGCAGTTACGCCGAGGCGCAACGCGACCCGGTGTTGCGAGAAGCCTACTTCGGCGCGGTGTCTACGTGTTGAGCTTGCGCGGTGTGAGTTCAGGCTATCCCGGCGGCGGCGTCGTGCTGGAGTCGGTCGACCTCGAAGTCGGTGCCGCCGAGACGGTCGCGGTCATGGGTCGCAACGGCATGGGCAAGTCCACCTTGTTACGCACCATCATGGGCCACCTGCGCGCCAAGGCCGGCACGATCGCATTCGAGGGTCGAGATATCACTCGCTTGCCGGCGTTTGCCGTCAGCAATCTCGGCATCGCCTACGTGCCACAGGGGCGCGACATTTTCAAAGAGTTTTCGGTGGAAGAGAATCTGTTGCTCGGCGTGATCGGCAAGCGCGATGTCGCGCGTCGCGTGCCGGACTCGCTGTATGCGCGTTTTCCCATCCTCGCGGAACGGCGACGACAGCACGCGGGCACGCTGTCGGGCGGCGAGCAGCAACAGCTCGCTATCGCGCGCGCGCTCGTCGGCGCTCCCAAGCTGCTGCTGTTGGACGAACCGTCGGAAGGTATTCAGCCCTCGATCGTGCAGGCGATCGGCGCCACTCTCGCCGCCATTGCGCGCGAGCGCTCGCTCGCCATGGTGCTGGTGGAACAAAACCTCGAACTCGCGCTCACCCTTGCGGGGCGATGCGTTTTCATGGAGAACGGCAAACTCGTTCACAGCGTCGCGAGCCAAGCGTTGCGCCGTGAGCCCTCGCTCATCGAGCGCTACTTGTCGGTGTAAGCGGGGAGCGCATGCAACAGATCGTGGTGCTGGCGCTGGACGCCGCCAACTTTACCCTCGCTCTGCTCCTGGTGACCTTGGGCCTGGTGATCATCTACGGCCTCATGAATGTCATCAACATGGCGCACGGCGAGTTGTTCTTGCTCGGCGCTTATAGTGTCGTGCTGGTGGAGCGCGCCGGGGGAAATTTCTGGCTTGCGCTGGTGCTGGCGCCGCTCGCCTTGGCGCTGATCGGGCTGGTGATCGAGGAACTCGTCATCCGCCACGTCTACCACCGCTTCATGGATACCATCCTCGCCACCTGGGGATTGTCGCTCGCCATCAAGCAAGGTGTGATCATCGGCTTCGGGCCGACCGCGCAGCAAGTGATCAATCCGCTGCCCGGCGCGGTGAGTATCGCCGGGGCCGCCTATCCAACTTATCGTTTGTTCATCATGGCGGTGGCGGTCGTAGTCGCCGCAGTCACCTTTCTCTTGTTCTATCGCACTCAGATCGGGCTTGCCGCGCGCGCCGTAATCGCCAACCGGACGATGGCGGCGAGCCTAGGCATCAACACGCGCCGTATGGATAGGCTTACTTTCGCCCTCGGCTCCGCGCTCGCCGGCTTGGCGGGGGCGGTGATGGCGCCGATCATGAGCGTCGACCCGCAGATGGGAGTGGGATTCCTGATACCGGCGTTTCTTTCCATTCTGGTGGGCGGGGCCGGCAGCTTGTTGAGCACTCTGCTCGGCACCACGCTGATCGCCGGGTCGAGCACGGTAGCGGCAAGCTTGTGGACGCAAGTGATCGCGCAAGTGGTGATTTTCAGTCTCGCGATCGTGGTGATTCGGCTGTTTCCGCAGGGGCTCGCCGGAGGGCGCGGGCGATGAGCGGACGCGCGCGTGTCGCGCTCACTTGCGCCGTCTGGGCCGTGCTGCTGGCCGGGCCGCTGTGGCTCAGCGAGTGGCGCCTGACGCAGCTCGGGCAACTGATGTGCTACGGCATTCTTGCCATGAGTCTCGCCTTCGTATGGGGGCAGGTGGGACTGCTGTGCTTCGGGCATGCGATCTTCTTCGGTGTCGGCGCTTACAGCATGGCGCTGCTGACCAAGGGGATGGTCACCGGCCTGCCGAGCGCGAGTTGGACCGGGCTCGGCGCCGCAGTGCTGTTGCCCGGCGTATTCGCGTGGGTGGCGGGCCAGCTCATGTTTCGCGGACGCGGGCTGTCCGGCGCCTATTTCGCCATCGTCACCCTCGCGGCAGCGGCGATCGCCGAGCGCATCGCGAGCCACTGGGGTTATATCGGCGGTTTCAACGGGCTCATGGACGTGCCGCCGTTGCGCGCTTCGTTCTTCGGCGCGGCGCGCGACATCGTCGATCCGTTCGCCGTCTATTATCTGCTGCTCGGCGCGGCCGCTGGTGTATTCGTACTTTGTCTATGGCTCGAACGCGCACCGCTCGGCACGGCGTTGCGGGCGATACGCGACGATCCGGAGCGAACGCAGTATCTCGGCTTCGACCTCGCCATGCTCAAGACCACCGCGTTTGCAATAAGCGGCGCCATTGCGGGCTTGGCTGGCGCGCTGTTCGCCTCTCAATTCGGTTTCGTTTCGCCTGCCCTTGCGGGTACGGCGCTGTCTACCGAGGTGTTGATCTGGGTCGGCCTTGGCGGTCGCGAGGTATTGCTCGCCGCCTTCTTAGGCGCGATCATCGTGCGGGCGACGGAGAGCGTACTGTCGGAGCGCCTAGGCGCCTACTGGCTGCTGGCGCTCGGCGTGCTGTTCATGATCGTGGTCATCGTTTTCCCTGGCGGCCTGGCGGGCCGCTGGCTCTCGCTGCCGCTGCCGGCAAGGATGCGGCAACAAAGCACTGATACCGGAGTCCGCGCCGCTTCGCCTCAGTAACAGATCGTCACGTTGTCTGCCGACAGCCAGTCGCGCAGAGAAGCCACCAGCATGTCGTCGAGCTTCGCCGAGCCGACGTCGATCTCGCAGCGTGCGGCGCGGTTTTGGTAGGCGACGCGCACCGGGCAGTTGCCCGGCATGTGCGGCTTCAAGAGTTTGGCGAGCCGCGCCGCATCGGCCTGGCCGTTTAGCTCGATTCGCAACTGTTTCGCGAAAGCGTTGCGCGCAGAAGCCAGATCGAACAGCCGGTCCGCGCTGACGCGCACGCTGCCGGTGAAGCTGTCTTCGGCGATCTTGCCTTCGACCACGAGCACTTGGTCTTCCTTGATGAGGCTGCGGTTCACCTCCCACAACTCGTTGAAGATCGCGACTTCTATCTTGGCGGTGCCGTCGTCGAGCACGACCGCGCCCATGCGTCCGCGTCGTGTCTGCTGCGTGCGTATGCTGTGCACGATGCCCGCCAGCAACGCCGGTTCGAATTGCGGTTTCAATTCCGCCAGGGTCTGCTTGATCACGCCGGCGAGTTCCTTGCGATCGGCGGCGAACGGATGGCCGCTCAAGTAGAAGCCGATGGCGATTTTCTCGTTCTGCAGGCGCTCTTTGTCCGACCAGGGCGCAGCCGGCAGTAAGCTAAAGCCGCTCGCTTCCGACTCGCTTGCCCCACCGAACAGGCTGGCTTGGCTGGCGTGGCGGTTGCGTTGCTCGACCGCTTCGAGCGCATTGCCCACCGACGCCAACAGCTGTGCTCGGTGAGAATTGAGCGAATCAAAAGCGCCGGCGCGAATCAGCGACTCGATCGCGCGTCGATTCACCAGGCGCTTGTCGATCCTACTCACGAAGTCGAATAGGTCACGGTACGCCCCCCGCGCGCGCCGCTCACTCACGATATGCGCGATCGCCGACTCGCCGGTCCCCTTGATCGCGCCGAGCCCGTAGCGGATGTGCTTGGCGTCGATCGGCACGAAGCGATGCTCGCCGGTGTTGATATCGGGCGGCAAGATCTCGACCCCGTTGGCGCGGCTGTCCTCGTGCAGAAGCTGCACTTTGTCGGTGTCGTCCGCGGCCGCGCTCATGTTGGCCGCCATGAACTCGGCCGGGAAGTGCGCTTTCAGGTAGGCGGTCTGATAGGCGAGCAGCGCGTAGGCGGCGGCGTGTGACTTGTTGAACCCGTAGCCCGCGAACTTCTCCATCAGATCGAACAGCTCATCGGCCTTCGACTCGTTGAGCCCGTTCTTCTTCGCACCGGCGCGAAAGATCTCGCGATGCTGGGCCATTTCTTCCGGTTTCTTCTTGCCCATGGCCCGCCGCAGCAGCTCGGCGCCGCCGAGCGAGTAGCCGCCCAGGATTTGCGCCATCTGCATGACCTGCTCCTGGTACACCTTGATGCCGTAGGTCTCTTCCAGCACCGGCTTGACGCGCGGATCGGGATAGTCGAAACGCTTGCCGTGCTTGCGCTCGCAGAATTCCGGTATCAATTCCATCGGGCCTGGGCGATACAGCGCCACCAGCGCAATAATGTCCTCGAAGCGATCGGGTTTGGCGCGCAGCAGCATGTCTTTCATGCCGCGACCTTCGAGCTGGAACACCGCGACCGTGTTGGCCCGCTTGAGGAGTTCGTAGGCGGCCGGGTCGTCGAGCGCAATGGCGCTCAAATCGAAATCGGCATCCACCGAACCGTTCGCCGCACGGACGCGTATGTCGCGCGCCGCCCCCTCGAGGATGGTGAGCGTGGTCAACCCGAGAAAGTCGAACTTGACCAGACCG
>CAZILI010000188.1:0-7590 GCA_964539965.1 uncultured Burkholderiales bacterium
ACAATGTGCCCGCAAAGACCACCGCGATCTACACGATCGTGTTGCTGCCGACTGGGGAAGTGCTGAGCGCGAGCTTGGCGAAGAGCAGCGGCAATCGCGCCTACGACGAAGCGGTGGAGCGGGCGATCATGCGCTCGCAACCGTTGCCGTTGCCGCCGAATCCGGAGCTATTCAAAGAGTTTCGCGAACTTAGGTTGCCGATTAGTTTCGAAAAATGAGTCTTCGAGCGCAAAGCCGACTCCTGTTGGCCCGCACTACAAACGTAGGCGCTGTGGACGGACGTTACTCCGCCTTCGGCACAATCCTGAGCGTCCGAAAAGGTGTGTGCGCGTAGCCGACCACCCATCCGGAAATTCGGTGGTGGCCTTCTAACTCGCGCTCGATGGCCACGCAGTGGCCGACTTCCAGATGCTCATTGAGTTCGGCGTCTGTCCCGCAATGAAAAACCGGCTGCGAGCAGTTCTCACAGAAGCGAATCTTTGCGTCGTGGGGATCCCGGCGGAGATCGTCCCATTTCGTCGGGCATTCAAAGGTAAAGGTGCAGTGCTGGATGGTTGGCATGAGTGTCCGTTCTGCGTTGTTGTTTCGCCTATGCGGCGCTGTTCGTCGGGCGATTCCCTCGCACGCGCTTGTTAGGGATGGTGACAACGGCGGCAGTCCCTTCTATGCCGGCGTGTCGAAGCACAAACGATTCGATCAGTTGCATAGGTTCACGCAAGTCTTCGACGCCGAATTGGATGTAGCCACCCGTAACGTCCGAGTCGCTGTGATTTAGTAGCCGCTTGACGGTGTACTGGCTCAGGCTGCGCTCAAGCTGGTGATTCACGATACTGCTAAAGGTGCGTCGGAGGTCGTGAAGGCGGAAATCGACGCCGCTCTTGTCCGCGATCTCTAGAACACCCTTCCGATGGTTTTTGAGATGCTTTATGCCGTCTTCGGATGGAAAGACGTACCGCGATGTCGTTGTTGCCTTCCTGCGCTCGAGCATGGCGATCAAATGTCGCCCAATCGGCAGCACGTGAGTTTTTCGGTTCTTTGTCTGGCGGAACGTTACGGTGCGGGCGCGAAAGTCTACGTCGCTCCACTCGACCTTCGCTGCTTCCTGCTCTCGCGTGCCTGTGAGAAGCACGAACACACAGAAGTTCTTGATCGTCTTGCGATGCGGCGTATCGGTTGGCGTGTGCGAGAGTGCCGCAAACCAATCGCGCAGTTTCTCCGGCTGAATGTAGCGGGTGCGGCGCTCGATGCGATGCCAGAGTTTGAGGGTTTTGAGCCGATCGCATGGATTGGAGGGAAGAAGCGGCTCGCCGTTTTCGTCGGCGTATTTCTCCTTGGCGAAGTTGATAAGCGCCCGAAGAAACCGAAACATCTGGTTCGCTTGGGCCTTACTGGTGGCGCTGAGCTTCTCGAAGCGGCGCTCCACCATGACGCGCGTGATCTCGCGGACTGGTTTGTCCTTCCAGTCAGAGAACCCTAACCGCATCGCTTTCTCGTAGTCGCGCACGGTGTTCTGCGCACGCGTCTTGTTTTGCTTGTAGGCGATACAAGCCTCTTCGAGGGTGACGCTCTTGACCCTCTCGCGTCGCGCCGCCTGCGCTGCCTCACGCTTCGCTCGATTAACGTCGATGTGCTTGGAGAGATCGCCGAGCAGCTTGCGCGCTTCTTCCCGCGCTTGTTCCGGCGTGAACACGCCGTGCGCCCCGATCGTCACGCGGACGGTTCGGCCTTGAACCCGTTTCTGAACGATGTAGGTCTTGCTGGTGGGATAGACGCGCAGCCCAAACCCCTTGATCTCGGTGTCCCACACGAGCAGTTGCCCGTGCTTGAGAGGCGCGGTGGCATCGACCTTGCGCTTAGTGAGTTTCGCCTGCATGGCCCGGGTCGCCCGCGCTTACCGATGCTGGCCTTTCCAAGGTCGCAATCCTTGTGTCGGGAAAGTAAGCAAATAGTAAGCACATAGTAAGCAGTCGGAGACATATACGCCAAAAGCCGATTACAACCCATTATAATGAAAACTGCTGGATTGACAAGTGGTTAGGGTAGTTTAATCCGTACCGCTTAAAACCCGTAAAAACCCCACTTGAAAAACTGAAAATCCTTGTGTCGTTTGTTAAAGTCCGCCCCAGGCCAACAATCCTCAGCTCACTCGCGCCCGTTCGGCCGAGAGCATCCCCACGTAGCCCGAAATATCGGCGTACCAGATGTTGCCCTTGCTGTCGATGGCAACGCCGCATGGCCGCGCATCCTGCCGCGGTAGCGCAAATTTCGCTATCTCTCCGTCGTGCAGTCTACCGAGTGCGTGTTCGCGCAGCATGCCGAACCACACAGCCCTGTCCGATCCGACGGCAAGCCCGGCGAGGCCGGAGATCTGTGCTTCTCTCGCGCTGGGAACGCGATACTCTTTAAACTCGCCGTTCTTGAGGTGGCCGATGCTGTTGTTGCGCACTTCCAGGAACCACACCCCCCCATCGCTGTCGAGGGCGATATCGCTCGGCGCGCTCGCGGGTGTGGGCACCCAATGCCAATCCATCTCGCCTTTTGCGCTGACGTGCACGATCTGATTGGCGTGCTGCAAGGTTGCCCAGACGTTGCCTTCTTGGTCCACCGCGATCCCGTAGGGGCCGCCGCGCGCGGATTCGATCACGTAACGCTCGAACTTCTCGTTCAGCAGTCGAGTGATGCTGTAGGCGGTGCCTTCGGCGAACCAAATCGAACCATCGGGTCCGACCGCGACGCGTCCCATGCGGGCGATTGGCATGCCGAGCGGATAGCGCTTGACCTCGCCGCTCGGCGAGATGCGCGAAATCGTGCGCGCGACCTGGTCTGCGTACCAGGCGTCTCCCGCCCTGTCCACTGCAAGCCCGATCGGTTCGACGCTTCGATTTCCGATCGGCAGCCGCTTTATTTTTCCCTCTCGCAGGAGCCCGATCGAGTCCGAAAAATCCATGGTAAACCATACCTCGTCCTGTTTCCCGATTGCGATGGCGGCTGGAATATCCGTTCTCACCAGCATGGGGTACTCGACGAAACCGCCGCCCTTGTGCGGCAACAAGCGAGAAGCGAACAGCAACGCGAGCAGCAATAGAGCGACCAGCGTAGCTGAAACCGCTAGGCGGCGAGGTGGTGCGGACGAGGCGATCGACATCGGTCTATCTCAGAGGCTCGCGCGCGATGCGGGGGCGCGCTGCACTCTGTGGCGCCGCAGCTGGACGGCCGCCAGTCCTGCAATAGCGGCTACGAGCAACGCCGCGCCGATCGACAAGCCCATTCGGGTTCGCCGGCGCGAAGCGCGGCTTTCATCTGCGACTTGCGAAGCGAAGCGCCAGAGTTCGCCATAGGGTCGCAGCGAAAAGCCGGCGTAGACAACCGATGGCGTACCCTTCGTGAGCATCAGCGGGCCGGCTTCCAGGTGCGATGGCAGGCTGCCGGCCATTTGCGCCCACGTTTGTCCGCTGTCGACGCTGCGCAGCAGCCCGCGATGCGTAGTGACCAACAGGATTCTGCCGCCATCCAGGGCGGCGATGCCGTGCACCTGCGTGTCCGGCTCGGGCAGCGGCCGACCGTGGGCACGCCAATTGTGTCCCGCATCTCGACTCACGAACACTTGGTTGGCGGCAGCGACCCACATGGTCGCACCGTCCATCGGGTCGGCGTGCAGGGCTTGGACGCGACCTTGGGGCAGCTTGGAGTCCATGCGCTGCCAAGCTGCTGCGTCCGCTGCGCTCTGCCATAGCGATCCATCGGCGATTGCGAAGATGTTTCCCGTCGCGTCGGGCGGTACCAAGAGTTGCCTGACCGCCATGCCCTCCAGCCCCGACCCGAAGCGCGACCACGTCTTCCCGCCATCCGAACTCGTGAGTACGCCCCGCGCTCCGCCCAGCAACACGCGGCGCGGGCCATCCGAGTAGACGAAGGTTGCGACCGGGACGGCATCGACGAGCGGCTGTGCAGCGCGCCACTCGCCTGTCTCATCACGATAGAAAACTCCCGATCCGTTCGCCGCCACCGCTCCGCGACCGTCGGGTGCGAACGCGAGCGCGAAGACAGGCCCGAACACCAAGTTCGGTGCCGCGTGCGTCCAATCTCTTCCCGCGTTTGCGGAATGCAGCAGCTTGCTCTCGGTGCCGTACAGTAGATCGTTGGCGTTGACTGGATTCGCGGCGATCGCCTGCGCGGTCCCGATAAACATTCCGGCATCGACCGGCAGCCAGGTCTCTCCGTTGTCTCTCGAGCGGAACAGTCCACCCCATGCGCTCGCGTCGTCGGCGCGAGACGACACCACCGCAAGCAACAGCGCAAGTCCGACCAGCGGACGCGAAAACATCAAAGTTGGAGCCATCAAACGACTGCGAGGAGTCCGGTTTCCCGAACTCCTCGCAACCGACAATGCTGCAAGACGCTGTTGTTGCCTTGTGTTACTTGGGCTTGCGCGAAGTTTCGCCCGGCGCCAAGGTAATCTCCGCCAAGCGTCCACCGTTCATGCCGACCCAGGCATTCTTGGTGAGCGGGTACTTGTCGCTATAGGAGAGCGGTTCGTGAGCGGCAACGCAGTTGTCGAAGCCACCGGTGACCTTGTAGCACTTCTCGTAAGCAAGGAACTGCTGCACCGTGTCGGTCTGCTGCGGGTTGGCGATGTTCCAATCGCGAATGCCTTCCCAGGACGAGTAGGCATCGCTACCGAACATGAGCTTGCCGATCGCGGTGTTCACTTCCAGTAGTTGCGAGCCGGCCGTATGCGCACGGAACGCCGAGTGAATCTTGATGCCGGGCTGCACTTCCATGTCGCCGTCGACGATCACGGCCTTGCCCTTGAGCACTTTGCCGTAGATCGAGTCGAGCGTCTTGGAGGGGTAGCCGCACGCCGGCGTACGGGCGCAACCGCCGGGCGAATCGTTTACCGCGCTGATACGTGGATGCGGATAGTTGAGCGCCCACTCGATGCCGCGCAGCTCTTCCTTTTGGATGTACAGCACGGCATTGGGGAACTCATCCAGGCTGCCGGCGTGATCCCAGTGACCGTGGCCGACGATGACCTTCTTGACATCGGCCGCCTTGATGCCGATCTGCTCGAGCTGTTTGGAAAGCGGCGACCAGTGATCCGTACCGGTCATCTTGTGATAGTCGGTCTGGTTCCAGCCGTTGTCGTACAGAATGATGTCGTTGCCTTGGCCCTTGATGACGCCGACGTTCACGGGCAAATCCACGGTGTTGATGCCGTTGGGCCCGCCCTCTTTCGCGCCCGGGACGTAGGCTCGGTCCGGCATGAAGGCGCCGAAGGGCACTTTCATGAAGCGGCTGTTCTCCACCAACCAAACCGAATACACGGGATCGGCCGCCATTGCCGCAGTCGTGCCGAACGCGGTGCACGCCGCGACGCCAAGCGCCGTCAGGATCTTGTTCACTTGCATATCAACCCCCTCCTTCTAGTAGAGGACTGGAAACCGTGCTCCCTCAAAGCGGTGACCGCCAGTCCTACCTCGGTCACCCTCTTTAGCTTTTCGTTCAGTTCGGCTTGTACTCGCCAGGCCAGAGTTCGTTGCCGACCTTCAGCAAGTTCGTCGACGCCTGGCTACTCTTTTCGTGCGCGCTTACCAAGTGCGCCGAATTGCCGTCTTCGGCGACCCTCACCATTTCGATCGAGGCTTGCTCGTACAGTCTTAGCGCCGTCAGGTAGCGCTGTTGAAGCTCGGCGAACGTTGTCGGCGCGCGCAATTGTCGCACGCGCTCGGCGGCCGCGCGATAAGTCTCTGCGAGCGGCGCCACGCGTCGCCTGACTTCCTCCTTGGTGATATCCCCGGTTTTATAGTAGAGGCCGGCGAAGGCCATGCGCGCGGCATTCGTCTTGACCGTCTCGTGCACCTTCCATAGGTCGGTGACGAACGCCTCTTCCTCTGCAGTCCAGGCGGGGCGAGGTTGAGCGACAAAGGCCGAAGTAGCGGGTGCGGACAGCGCATTCGGCATAGCCGGCGCGGCGGCGGGCGACCCGGCCCGCTGCGTGGTCAATGCATAGCCGAGCAGCGCCAGAAAAACCAGTGCCACGGCCCCGCCTGCGTATACCCGGCTGTTCACTTCCCTACCTATTTGTTCGGTTTGTTCTGAGATGTCGAACCGGGGACTTTAATTGGCTGCCCGACTCAGCGTCAAGTGCGGCGATAGCAAGCAAGCGCCGAAGTTCGCTCCCGCGGGCACCCTAGGACGGGCGTGATAGCCGGCTCGCGCCGATCGCCGCCAGATTGTCTCCTTTCAGGGCGTAAGCGAACTGCTCGGCTGAGAGCGCACGGCTGAACAGAAATCCCTGCATCTTGACACAGCCGTGGGCGTTGAGAAATTCCCGCTCGGCACGGGTTTCAACGCCCTCGGCGATAACGTTGAGTCTGAGGCTCTGGGCGAGGGAAATCACCGCCGCAGCCACCGCCGCGTTACTTTGATCGTCGCGAATGCTGCGGATGAACGACGGATCGATCTTGAGCGTATCGATGGGCAAGCGCTTGAGATGCAACAATGACGAGTAACCACTGCCGAAGTCGTCGATGGCGATGCGCACGCCCGCGCGCTTGAGCCGCTGCAGCGAGTCGAGCGCCAAGCCCGATTCCTCCAACAGCACCGCTTCCGTGACTTCAAGGGTCAAGTATTGCGGTTCGAGTTCCGCATCTTGTAGGGCACCGAGCACGATCTGGGCGAAGTGCGGTTGACGCAATTGAACGCTCGACACGTTGACCGAAACCGGTACGGGCGGCAAGCCCGCGAGTTGCCATTGCCGATTCTGCCGGCACGCCTCCGCCAGCACCCAGTTTCCCAGCGGCATGATAAGCCCGGTTTCCTCGGCGAGCTTGACGAAGTCGCTCGGCATGAGCAGGCCTTTGTCCGGATGCCGCCAGCGCACCAGCGCCTCGGCCCCGATCACACTGTTCATCGCGCCATCGAGCACGGGCTGATAGTTCAACACAAATTCGCCTTGCTCCAACGCGCGGCGGATGTCGCCTTCTAGCTCCAGCCGTGCATAGGCGGTCGCGTTGACCGACTTGTTGTAGAACTGATAGCGTCCGCGCCCCAAGCTCTTGGCGTGATACATCGCCGCATCGGCGTGCTTCAGCAGGCCCTCGATGTCTTCGCCGTCCACCGGGTACACGGCGATGCCGATGCTGGTCGAGACGAACACTTCGTGCGTTTCCAGCCGCATCGGCTGCTCCAGCGCGTCGATGATCCGCTGCGCGACTTTGGCGGCGTCGCGCGCCTCGACGATGTCCGACAGCAGCACGGTAAACTCGTCCCCGCCCAGTCGAGCGACACTGGAGCCCAAATCCGCCGGTTCGGGGCGCGAAACGGTGTCCTCGCCGCGCACGCATTGCGTCAGGCGCTGCGCCACGCTCTGCAGCAAGAGATCGCCGACGTTGTGTCCGAGCGTGTCGTTGATGCGCTTGAAGTGATCCAGGTCGAGAAACAAGACTGCGACATGCTCGCGCTCGCGTTTGGCGCGCTGCAGCGCCTGTCCCAGTTGCTCTTTGAACAGCATCCGGTTCGGCAGGGTGGTGAGACCATCGAAGAACGCCAGCTGACGGATTTGCTCTTCGCTGCGCTTGCGCTCTGTGA
>CAZILI010000189.1:0-7585 GCA_964539965.1 uncultured Burkholderiales bacterium
GCGCCCCGGGCGCTTGTGTGGAGAAGTCGCCATCGACGAGCCGCATCCGCGCGGCGAAGCTTTTCGCGGCTCGGCGCGCTTCGCGCAGTACTGCGCGCAACTCAGCCGCATGCTCGCGGCGGCGAGCGGCGAGGCAGGCGAGGGGCTCGCACCGTGACGGAGGAACGGTCGCAATCGGCGTGGCTGCGCTACGGCGCGCCGCTGGCGGTGGGTGTCGCGTTTGTCGCACTGTGGCACGCCCTGGTGGTATGGAACGAGGTGCCGCGCTACATCGTGCCCTCGCCCTTGCTGGTGGCGCGCACCTTGGCGCAGGACTGGGGGCTGCTGTCGGCCTCGCTCCTATTCACACTCAAGATCACCGCGCTGTCGCTGTCGACGGCGGTGCTGCTGGGCGTGGCGGTCGCGTTCTTGTTCGTGCAAAGCCGTTTGATCGAAGCGAGCCTGTTTCCCTACGCGATCTTCCTGCAAGTCACGCCGATCGTCGCGATCGCGCCCCTTATCATCATTTGGGTCAAGGACACCACCGTGGCGCTGGTGATCTGCGCCACCATCGTCGCGATTTTTCCCGTCATCTCCAACACCACTTTGGGCTTGCGCAGCGTCGATCCGGGCCTTACCGACTTGTTTCGCATGTACGGCGCAACGCGCTGGCAAGCGCTCACGCGACTGCGCGTGCCGAGCGCCCTGCCGTACTTCTTCGCCGGGCTGCGCGTTGCCGGCGGGCTGGCGCTCATCGGCGCGGTGGTCGCCGAATTCGTTGCCGGCACCGGCGGCACCCAGTCCGGGCTCGCCTATCAGATCCTGCAGTCGGGCCTGCAGCTCAATATCCCGCGCTTGTTCGCCGCTTTATTCCTAATCACGGTTACGGGTATAGTGATCTTTCTGTCGATCGGTTGGCTCGCGCGCCGGGCGCTGCAGCACTGGCACGAGAGTGAGCCGGAAAAATAAGGAGACACCCGATGAACGGATTGCTTCGCTTCCTCCTGCCGGCCGTTGCCTTTCTCGCGGGGTCGGTGCATGCGCAAGAAAAGGTCACCTTCCTCACCAATTGGTACGCCGAGGCCGAGCACGGCGGCTTCTATCAAGCGCTTGCCGAGGGCATCTACAAGAAGTACGGACTGGATGTCACTATCAAGATGGGCGGGCCGCAAGTCAACGTGTATCAGCTGCTGCTCGCCGGGCAGGCCGACTACGTCATGGGTTACGACATCCAGACTCTAAAGGCGGTCGAGCAAGACTTGCCGCTGGTCACCGTGGCGGCGAATTTCCAGAGCGATCCGGTGTCGCTGATCGCGCACCCCGACGTCAAGGCGATCGAGGATCTCAAGACGCGCACTCTGTTGATCGGGCAAGCGAGCGAGACGACGTATTGGCCTTGGCTCAAGGCCAAGTTCGGCTTCACCGACGCGCAGAAGCGGCCGTACGCCTACAGCGTGCAGCAGTTCCTGGTCGACAAGAACATCGCGCAGCAGGGCTATGTCACCTCCGAGCCGTATTCGATCGAAAAGGGCGGTGTGAAGCCGAAGATCTTTCTTCTCGCCGAATACGGCTACCCGCCATATTCGCAGACCATCGTCGCGCTCGACAAGACGGTGAAGGCCCGCCCCGAAGTCACGCGCCACTTCGTCGAGGCTTCTGCGATCGGCTGGAAGCGCTATCTCGCCAATCCCGAGCTCGGCAACGCGCTCATCAAGAAAGACAACCCGCAGATCGAGGACGACTTGCTCGCCTTCAGCGTCGAGAAGATGAAAGAATACAAGCTGGTCGACGGCGGCGATGCGCGCACGCTCGGGCTTTTCACCATGACCGACGGGCGTTGGAAGCAGACCTACGACTTCATGGTGAGCGCCAAGCTGTTGAAGCCCGAGGTCGACTACCGCAAGGCGTACACCTTGGAGTTCGTGAAGCAGATCAAGGTGCTGCCCTGATCGACTCCGGGCGCGCGCCGAGCTGACGCTACAATGCAGTTTTGCCACTGAATCGACTCGCCATGGCCCGCGCACTGCGTTTTGAAGGCGTCTTTCCCATCCTCGCCACGCCGTTTCACGACGACGAGAGCCTCGATCTGGCCTCGCTCGAGCGTCTGGTGCGCTTCATGGCCGGACTGGGCGTCGACGGCCTCACGGTGTTGGGCGTGCTGGGGGAATCGAATCGCCTGACCGACGCCGAGCGCGAAGAAGTCATTCGCACCGCGGTCGCCGCCGCCGGCGAGTGCCCGATCATCGTCGGCGCGAGCCACAGCGGCAGCCTGGCAGCGCAGAAGCTCGCGCAGACGGCACAGCGCCTAGGGGCGAGCGCCGTGATGCTGTCGCCGCAACAAGAGGCCGTGCCCAACGAGCAACGCGTGTTCGAGTATTTCCAGCGGGTCGCGCAAGGCGTGTCGATCCCGATCGTGGCGCAAGACCATCCGCCCTCCAGCCAAGTGCATATGTCGACCGCGCTGCTGCTGCGCCTGGTGAACGAAATCCCCGGCGTGGCCTGCGTCAAAGAGGAGGCGCCGCCCACGCTGGGCAAGATCAGCGTGCTGCTGGCCGGCATGACGACTCGGCGCGTGCCGCTGCTGACCGCCTTGGGCGCGTTGTACTGCGCGTTCGAACTCGAGCGCGGCGCGAGCGGCTTCAACACCGGCTTCGCCTTTCCCGAAGTGCTGATGGCCATGGTGCGACACGCGCGCGCCGGGCGCATGTCGGATGTGCGCGAGCTCTATCAGTGCTACCTGCCGCTGATCGTGTTCGAGCAGCAACCGGGTGCGGCCATACGCAAAGAGATTCTGCGCCTGCGCGGGTTGATCGCCTGCAACCGCGTGCGCCATCCGGGCGGCTCGATCGATGCCGCGACCGCCGAGCAGTTGCAGGGCTTGCTGCGGCACGTACTACCCGGAGTAGATATCTCGAAGCCGCTCGTAATCTAGGCTTGAGTACCTATACCCCCTGTTTCGCCCATGTTGATCGCCTTCGATAGCCCCGCCTACGCGCGCATCACGATGTTCGCCGACAACGCCAAGCAGTTGCTGGCGATGATGGGAATGAGCGGCGCCGTTCCCGGGGCGCTAAGGGCTGAAGACGTGCCGGCCGCGCTCGAGCGCTTGCAGCGCGCTCTCACTGCGCTGCCCGCCGAAGCACCGCCCGCGCCCCCCCAACCCGGCGAAGAGCCCAGCCAACACGTGAGCATGAAAAACCGCGCCTATCCGCTGATCCAGTTGCTCGAGGCCGCGGCCAAGAAGAACAAACACGTGGTGTGGGAAGCAGCGCGCTAGTCGGCGCGACGGAGGCGCCGGTGACATCCGTGTCTGCGCGCGCCCTGCGCACCATCTGCTCTAGAGTCTGCGAACGATATCGGCGACGCGTTGGCTGCGCGCGAGCGTGCCGTCGGCCGCCAACGCCAGGCTCTCCTTGATGCGCCCGCCTTCGAATACCAGCAGGTTATCGGCGAACAATTCGATGTCGGCGGGATCATGCGTGATCACCACCATGGGCACGCCGAATCGCAGTTGAATCTGCAACAGCTCGCGGCGCATCTTGTCGCGCAGCAGCGGATCGAGTGCGGCGAACGGCTCGTCGAGCAACAAGATATCGGGTTTGCGGATGAGCGCGCGCGCCAACGCCACACGCTGGCGCTGGCCGCCGGAAAGCTGGCGCGGAAAGCTGGCGCCGAACTCGGACAGCTCGAACGCTGCGAGAAAGCTCTCGACTTGCGCGCGCACCTGCGCGTCGAGCCGCGCGGCCAAGCTCGGCCGCAACGCAAACGCGACGTTGTCCAGCACGTTCAAGTGGGGGAACAAGGCGTAATCCTGGAACAGATAACCGACGTTGCGCTCGCGCGCCGGCAGGTTCACTTTCCGACGCGTATCGAACAAGGTGCGGCCGTTCAGGACGATGCGGCCGTCGTCGGGCGTGATCAGTCCGGCGATCGCCTGGATGGTGACACTCTTGCCCGAGCCCGAGGGGCCGAAGATCACCATCAAATCCTCGGCCGAGCGAAAGTTCACCTCGAGTTGAAAGCTTCGCCCCGCCGAGAATAGGGTCTTGCGGATATCGACTTCGAGCTTCACGTCACGGCCGCTTCACGCGGAGCAACTTGCCCGACGCGACCAGTATCACGATGCACGTCAAGGAAGTCACCAGCACGAGGAAATTGGCGAGGCTGTCCTGCCCGGCCTGCACCGCCTCGTAGATCGCGATCGAGATGGTCTGCGTCTTGCCCGGTATGCTGCCGGCGATCATGAGTGTGGCGCCGAACTCTCCCATGGCGCGCGCGAACGCGAGCATGGAGCCGGCCAATATGCCGCGCCAGGCGAGCGGCAAGGTGATGCGCGCGAACACTTTCCATTCGCTGGAGCCGAGCACCCGCGCGGCGTTTTCCAGATGATGGTCGACCTCCTCGAACGCCGCGCGTGCCGCCTTGAACACCAACGGAAAGGCCACCACCGCGGCGGCGATCACGGCACCCTGCCAAGTGAAGATGAGCCGCAGGCCCAAGCTGTCCTCGAGCCACTGCCCCAGCCCGCTGCGCCGCCCGATCAGTACCAGCAGGTAGTACCCCAGCACGGTCGGCGGCAATACCATCGGCAAGGTGAACACCGCGTCGAGCACTTCGCGGCCGGTGAAGCGGTAGCGCGCGACCCCATAGGCGGCCGCGACACCGAAGATCACGACCACCAGCGTGGCGATACTCGCGACCTTGAGCGTAAGGACAAGCGGGATGAGGGCATCGGCTAGCACGATGAGCGGGAGCGAGGCGATCTATGGTCTGGTGAAACCGAAACGCCGCAAGATACCTTGCCCGTGCTCGGACAACACCAGCGCCACGAACTCGCCCGCCAGCTTCGCTTGCTTGCTGCGCGCGGTCACCGCGATCGGATACACCACGGGCTGTCGGGTGGAAACTTCGAATGCGACTCTCACCTTGTCTTGCATGAGCGCCGCATCGGTCGCGTAAACAAAGCCGGCGTCGACCTCACCGCGCGACAAGTAGTCCAGGCTTTGCCGCGTGCTCTGCGTGAAGATGAGTTTGCCTTCGATCACGGGCCAGAGGCTCGCTTCGCTCAGCGCCGCCTTCGCATAGCGCCCGACCGGCACCGTCGCCGGCTGGCCGACGGCGATACGTGCTACCGCGGGACGCTTTAAGTCTTCGAGCGCCGTGAGCGTAAGCTTGCTTGCGCTCGGCAGCGCCAACACCAAGCGATTGCCGGCGAAATCGACGCGCGTCGCGGCGTCGACCGCGTTCTGTTTTGCCGCGCTGTCCATAGCCAGTTGATCGGCCGACGCATACACATCGACCGGCGCGCCTTCGACGATCTGCCGCAACAGCACGTCAGAGGCCGCAAAAGTGAAATCTACCTTAACGCCCGGCCGTTGCTGCCCGAACACGGTGCCGATCTCTTTGAAAGCAGTGGCGAGGCTCGCCGCCGCCGACACCAACAAGGTCTCGCCGCGCGCGCTAAGCGCGATCAGCAGGCAAGCCGCCGCGCCGAACTTTCCCACACGTAGCAACGTCCTTGGCAATCGCATGATCATGTCTCGCTCGCTGCAATATACCAGAGAATACAGCGACCCTCGGAGCAGACGGGTCGAATCACCCTATTTCCGCCAGCCATGGTAATATTCTAACGGATACATCGGAGCTTGCGATGTGACGCCAGTCCGTCGCGGCGGGCGCCTTGCCGATGGGGGATTGCGGTACCGGCCAGCATGCCGGGCAATGAGAGCCATGACTGCCCACTTTCGGGCGGTAATCATCGGGCCGCGCAGCGCGCGGCCCTTTTCTTTGCCAGGCGGCTCCGCGGCGGTTCGGAACCGTTACTTGCCTTGTGGCGTGAGCAGCTTGGCGAGTCTGCCGAGATCGCCCTCGACGGCGGCGGCCGCCTTGCCTTCCATTTCGCGAAAGATCTGCAGTGCCTGCATGCCCAGCCCGGTCACGTAGGCGCCGCCGCCGGCGGTACCCCCGGTAGCCGTGTCGACCACCGGCTTGCGAAAGCAGCGGTTCATGCTATCGACCAGCAACCAGGCACGCCGGTACGACATGTTTAGCTCGCGCGCTGCCGCCGAGATGGAACCGCTGCGCTGGATGGCCTCAAGCAGATCCGCCTTGCCCGGACCGATGGCATAGTCTTCTCCGAGCGGAACGCGGATGCGGATATGGGGGCGGATCTTCATCGTGATTTAGGATACTGAAGATCGCCCGTTCCGCAAAGGCGGGCGTGCCGGCTGGAACTCTCCCCCTCGCTTGCCTCTCTATCTCTTACGCGGCGGGCGATTTCGCCGGCGGCGCGCCTTGCAGTAGTATCGGAGCCCATGGGACTCGCAAACCGCCTCCTCAAGCGGCTGGTGCTAGGCCTCGTTACCCTGGTCACTTTGCTGATCTCGGGCTCGTGCGCGCCGCTGGTCGACTTCCGGGGCAAAGACGCGCCGCACTTTGTCGCCCCGAGCGCCAGCGCGCCACGGCCACGGCTCGCCTTGGTGCTCGGCGCCGGCGGACCGCGCGGCTTCGCGCACGTCGGCGTACTTAAGGTGTTGGAAGCCGACGGAATTCAGCCCGATCTGATCGTCGGCGCCAGCGTCGGCGCGCTCATCGGCGCGCTGTCGGCCAACGGCCATCGCGCCGCCGAATTGGAGCGCTTGGCGCTCGACTTAAACGTATTCCAACTGCTCGACATCGACCCGCTCGCCGGCGGCAAGTCGCGCGGCCACGCCATCCAGCAGTTCGTCAACCGACGCGTCAACTATCGCCCGATCGAACAACTGCGCTCGCCGTTCGCCGCCACGGTGACGCACATCGCAACCGGTGAGCTGAGAATTTTCAACCGCGGCGACACCGGCGTGGCGGTGCGCGCCTCGAGCGCCAATCCGTCGGGCTTTCTGCCGACCGTGATCCGCGGCGAGCAGTACATGGACGGCGACGAGGCGAGTCCGGTGCCGATTCGTGCGGCGCGCGCGCTTGGCGCGCGATTCGTCATCGCGGTCGACGTGTCGGCGTATCCGGAGCGCGCGCCGGCGGACGTGCCGCAGACTTGGCTGCAGCGCGACTACAAGCGCAAGCGCATGATCGAGGCCGAAGCGCCGGAGGCCGACGTTGTAATCCATCCGGACTTGGGTTACTACGCCGGGATCAACGCTGACTATCGCATGCGCTGCATCGCCCGCGCCGAAGAAGCCACGCGCGCCGCGCTGCCCCGCATACGCGCCGTACTGTCCGGGCTGTCCGCGCAACACAACTGATCGGCCCGCGCTGCGCGCTGTAAGGTCAGAGCCCGGCGGCAAGCTCGCGCGTCACTACGGCAGCCGGCGCAGCCTTGCAGCCAGTTGCGTTCTGCCCCGACCACAGAGGAGAGAAATCGCCGCTGCCTGCACTCTCGGCCTTGGCGCGCAACGGCGCGATCGCGCTGGTGGCCAACGGAAAGGCGGGTGCGACCGCATTCATCGGGCCTAGCTCGCGCATGATGCGGTTCACGATACCGCGCGCGGGGCGGCCGGTGAACAAATTGGTGAGCGCCGTGAGGCGCGCCGCCTCGCCGGCGAGCGCAGCCCGGTGCACCGTGCTGGTAGTGGCCTCGGGGCAAAGCAGATAGCTGGTACCGATTTGCACG
>CAZILI010000190.1:0-7577 GCA_964539965.1 uncultured Burkholderiales bacterium
AGCAGCGCCCCGCCGACCAGCACGCGGCCGATCTTGGCGACGGCGCTGCGGCGCGAGGTTGTCTGCGCGGCCGTGCGCACGTGGCGCTCGCAGGTTCGATCGATCCAGCTTTCGATGAGTCTGAGCATAGGCTTGTCTCCTAACACTGCGAATTTATGCGGTCTCTTGGCTCTCGCGCGCGCCCACCGAGCGTTGCAGATAGTCTTGCACCGAGGCGACGCCGATCTCCTTGGCATTGAACAGGCTCTCCAGCTGCTCGCGATTGTTGATGAGCCCCTTGGCGCGGATCACGCCGCGCTCGTCGAGCAGTACGGCATAGGGCAATCGATTCACGCGATAGGTCATGCCGAGATCGGCCGACAACACGTAGGGAAACTGCGTCAGCTTGGCGTCGCGATAGAAGGCCAAGTGCTGGGTCGCTTCGCCGTCGCTCGCCGCCACGACCTCCAGCCAACTGCGCTCGGCCGCAGACGCCGACTTGAGTATGGGCAAGAGCTTCTTGCACACAGGGCACGTGGGCGAAAGAAAGAAAATCAGTTGGCTCTTGCCGCGCTCACCACCGATCGCCACCCGCTCACCGCCGAGCGCCGCCAACTCGAAGGTGGGCGAGGCCTCGCCGAGCTTGGGTCCGGCGTCGGTGATCAACGCGCCCATCGGCGCGACTCGTTCGTACAAGATACCGACCTGGCGCGCCAGCGCCCACAGCGCGACGATCACGCCGAGCATGAGCACCCACAAGATCGCATTGGACACGGCGATGCTGGTCATGTCGCGCTTTCCTGCGGTGCGCCTTCGCGCGCTCGCGCCATGCGGCCGGCTTGACGCAGCAATTCGTCGGTCGCCAGATACGCGGCGAAGCAAGCGAGCGCGCCGAATATCAAGGTCACGCTGTCGAGCCAGCCCCAGGCGCGCTCGAGCGAGGGGCGGCTCGCCAACACGGCGAGCCCTGCCAGGACGGCATTGCGCCCAATCAGGCCCCATGACAGCGGATGCGCCGCGCCGCCGCAGCCGCAATCGATGTAGCTACGCCCGCGCAGCAAGTTCACCGCCATCGCCGCGGCGTACAGCACGAACAGCGCGGCGATCGCCAACAACGTCCCCGGCCGAGTCGCGGGCACGAGTGCGCCGACGGCGAGCGCGATCTCGATGCCCGGCAAGGCGCGTGCAGTGGTGTTGAGCAGCGCTGCCGGCACCAGGCGGTAGCCCGCCAAGGCCGCCAAAAAAGCGTTCGGCTCGGCGAGCTTGTGCCAAGCGGCGGTAATCAAAATCAAGGCTATCGCGCCGACGATGACGGCGGCGACGGTCGGATCTGCGGCGAACGCTGCAAAATCCAATCAATTCACCTCGATTTGGCTGGGAAACTCCCCGATTTGGAACGACCCCTTCACCTTGGGCTTCTTGCCGAGTTCGATGATTACCAACGAGGCCTTCTCGGCGTTGATGGCGAACAGCTTGCTGCCGTCGGAGGAGGTACCGATCGCGCCCGCGACATGCCCCGCCATGCGCGCCACGCGCCTCTTGCCGGCGAGATCGAACGCCCAGATCTCCTTGGCCGGTGTCTTGTGGCTGCCTTCGGCCCCCTGCGGATGCATGGTGACGTACAAGCGCCCGGAATCCGCATGCAGGGCGAGCGGCTGATAGCCGCCCGGGCGCCAACCCATGTTGCGCTCGGCCTTGTTCACCAGCGACCACTTGCCGGCGGCGGTAGCCTTGTCGCCGCTCATGTCGATGCTCACGACGTTGCCGGTAAAGCTCACGAAGTGGTAGGTGTCACCGATCGGCTCGCCCTGAATGAACAAGGCATCCGCGTCGGGATCGAACAATGGCTCCGAAACGGTGCGCGCCGCCGCGCTGCCGTCGTCCGCCACGGTCACCATCATCACGCTGCCGTCGCCGCACAGGGTGCCGAAACGGTTCGGCTTGGATTTAACCGGATAAATCGCCCAGCAGCCGGGCAGATCGATTTCGGCCGCCACTTTTTTGCCGGCGAGGTCGACCACGGTTACCGAGGTGGCCGGGGTCGCGTTCTGCACGAACAGCCACTTCCCGTCGGAGGACAAGCTGAGCAGCCATTTGTAGTTAAGCGCCATCGCCCGCTTGTCGCTGATCGCGATCTCGTGCTTGAAGCGCAGCGAGTCCGCATCCCACACCTCCACAATGTCGGCCTTCTCGCCGCGCTGCCCGCGCGAGTAGTAGCTGGTGGCGACATAGATCTCCTTGCCGTCATGACTCAGCTTGACTTGTCCGGTGAAACCGGTACCGACGACACCCTGATAGGCGCCGCTGTCGGCGTCGACGATGTGCAGTTTGCCGTCGGCGATGTGGTTGATCGCGATGTCCGGGATGTAGACGCGATTCTTGGCCTTGACCGCGGGTTCGTTGGTCAGCTTCTCGACCTCTTCGGCGACCGCCGAAGTCGACAACGAAACGGCCAGGGCGAGGCCGAATGCGACACGACGCGCAACGCTCATGGTTCCTCTCCCCAAAGTGTGCCGAACACTAAGCGTACACCGGAATCGCGCCGGAGAGAACGCCCGTCGTCGGCCCGATCCTAGTTCGAGACCTTCTCCCAGATGACCCGTGCGATGCGTTGCTCGCCGCCGAGCAGCATCGGCGCCGGGCTGCGCAGCTCGAGGCGATTGCCTTCCAGTATCACTAGGCGCTTCTGGTCGACGCCGACCCAGTTGGGCGCCAGGCTGTATAAGACGTGGTGGATCACGGTTTGCGCGACATCATCGACCTCGTAAGTGCCGGCGTAGGCGAAGTAGCTCGCCGCCGCCGCGGCGCGCTCTTCGGGCGTGGAGCGATTGACGTCGCCCGAGGCATACGGTGTGCGCGACGGCCGCATCAAATGCACCGACATGTAGCCGTCGTGCGTATACATGATGCAGCCCTTGAGATTCGGCCCCATCGGTTCGTCTCCCGAACCGTCGGCGCGCTCGGCGCGGTAGGCGAGAATGCGCCACGTGCCGAGCAGTCTGTCTTTGAGCGAAAGCGCGGCGTTCACCGTCGTCCCTCGCCTAGGTGCCGCCCTTAGCGGCGAGCACTTCGATCTCGATCAGCATGTCCGGCCACACCAGTCCGTCGACGAACAGCAACATCGAGGCGGGGCGCGCATCGCCCAGGAACTCGCTGCGTATGGGGCGGTAGTCGGCCAGGTCCTCGCGCCGCGTGAGATATTGCGTCACCTTCACGATATCCTCCCTGCCCATGCCGGCGGCGGCCAAAATGGTCATGACGTTGCGCCAGGCCCACTGCGCCTGGGTCTTGAAATCCGGCGGCAGTTTGCCGTCCGGCATGAGGCCGGGCGTGCCCGACGACACCAGTTGGCGCGCGCCGGGCGCCGCTTCGATCGCATCGCTATAGCTTCCGATTTTTGCGGCGATGCCGCACTGGTGCGGGGTCAGCATCTTGTTGCCTCCGGTGGGGACGGATTACGATGCCATTGTTGCGCACTTCACCAGGGCCTCACAAGCCGTCGCGCCGGGAGTCCGAGTCATGCTCAGATCGATCGTCCTGCTGTCAGTCGTGCTCGCCGGCTGCGCCAATTCCATTCCGCCGGGCGATCCGGCCGAGCGCGCCAAGTACACTTGGCTCGAGCCGAAGGGGTGGGACAACCGCAGCTTCCCCTTCCCGCTGTACTTCAGCGACCAGGTGAAGCACGCGGGTGTGGAGGAACTGCGCCTGTCGCCGGGGTTCTTCAAGCTCGGCTCACCGGAGAACTGGAGTTACGCCTTCGCATGGTGGCTTACGGATGCGCGCCCGGTCAACGAAGATACTCTGCGCGAGGACCTGCCGAAGTACTACCGCGGCTTGTGCGCGACCGACGGGCCGAAGGCGCTCAAGCTCGAACCATCCCACTACAGCGCCCGCGTGCTGGCCTCGAGCGAAGCCGATCCTTCCGCGCACCGCTTGCAGCCCGGCTACGCGACCTACCGCGCGCAAGTTGACAGCTATGAGTGCCTGAGCGAGACCACTCGGGGCGAGCCGATCACCTTGGCCTTTCGTGTGCGCACGTTCGGGTGCCCGAACGATCAACGCCGCGTCGCGCTGTTTGCCATTTCGCCGCAGCCCGACACGCATCCGATCTGGCGCACCCTGATGGAACTGGTCGACACCTTTCGCTGCGACGGATGAAACCCGATGCGCTGGCCCGCCACCGCGCGTGAGTTTCAGCAGCAACTCGCCGACCTGCGCGGCGAGTTCGAATCGATGCGGCCGGAAATGTCGTTGACGGTCGCAGACCCGGCGCTCGAGCTGGAGGGCTACGTGGTGGTATGGAACACCAAGATCAGCCACGGCGGCCCCGTGCAGGGCGCAGGCAAGGGCGGCACGCGCTGCGAGGCGGGGCTCGATCTCGCGCAAGTCGCGCGGCTCGCCTGCACCATGGCGCAGAAGAACGCAGCGGCCGGACTGCCCGTAGGCGGCGCCAAGTCGGGCGTCAAGATGGACAGGCAAGATCCGGACTACGAACGCAAGTGGCGGCGCTTCGTCGAACTCAGCTCGCCCATGCTGCACGAGCGCGGCGGCTGCTTCGGCGGCTACGGCTACGATAAGGGTTGTCGCATCCCGGACAACGCGATCTGGGCGGTCGATGAGTTGACGCGAAAAGGGCTCGGTTCGGAGCGAAGCTTTACCGGCAAACCGGTCGAGCTAGGCGGCACCGACTACGACAACGAAGGCATCGCGGGCCTGGGCGTGGCGGTGGCAGCGCGCACGCTCCTTAAGACGCAGGGCCGCGACACGCGCGGCGCGCGCTTCGCGGTGCAGGGCATGGGCGCGATGGGCGCCGGCATCACCCGCTACTTCAGCGAGTACGGCGCGCAACTCGCCGCGCTGTCCGATCCGCTGCTCGGCGGCACTTGGCGCATCGAGCGTGCCCTCCCGCCGGGGCTGCACGACGCGCTGGTGCGCCGCGATTTCGAGGCGGCGCGGGCGCTCCTTGCCTCAGCCGCGCAGCCGCTGTCTTCCACTACCGATGAAGTTCTCTACGAAGAGGTGGACGTGCTGTTTCCGGCCGCCACCGAAGACGTGATCGTCGCGCGAAATGCCGAGCGCATCCGCGCCCGCTACATTGCCGAGGCCGCCAACAATCCGACCTCCGATCAGGCGCACGAACTGTTGTTCGCCAAGGGCATACTGGTCGTGCCGGACATCATCGCCAATGCCGGCGGCATCGTGGCGGCGTTCGTCGAGATGACCACGCCCACCACACCGGAGATTGTCCGAACGCGCGGCAAGGTACAAAAGGCCAAAGCGATGGCGGCGGAGAAAATAGGCGACAATACCGAGCGGGTGATGCAGGCGGTGTCGCGCCTTGCGGTGCGGCCCGACCAAGCTGCCGATCTGCTGGCCTTGCACAACATCAAATACGGCCTGCGCGGCACATAGGGAGGAGGGTGGATGGCGAAGCGGGGTAATAACAAGTTCACGGCGGAAGAAAAAAAAATTATCTTCGCCTCCTGCGTGGGCACGGTATTCGAGTGGTACGACTTCATGGTGTTCGGCGCGTTGGCGCCGATCATGGCCAAGCAGTTCTTCGCCCAAGCCGATCCGGCGATGGGGCTGATCTTCGCTCTGCTCGCGTTCGCGGCCGGCTTTCTGGTGCGGCCGTTGGGCGCGCTGGTATTCGGCCGCCTCGGCGACTTGATCGGCCGCAAGTACACCTTCTTGATCACTATCGTCGTGATGGGATTGGCGACCTTTCTCATCGGCCTGCTGCCCAACTACCAGGCGATCGGCGTCGCGGCGCCGATCCTTTTGATCGCGCTGCGGCTGGCGCAGGGATTGGCGGTCGGCGGAGAATACGGCGGCGCGGCGGTCTATGTCGCCGAGCACGCGCCCGCCAATCGGCGCGGCGAATTCACCGCCTGGATCCAAACCACCGGCACGCTCGCGTTCTTGATGTCGCTGCTGGTAATCCTCGGCACGCGCACGGCGATCGGCGAGGCGGCGTTCGCTCAGTGGGGTTGGCGCATCCCCTTCTTGCTGTCGATCATCCTGTTGGTCATCTCGGTGTGGATACGCCTCGCCATGCAAGAATCGCCGGTGTTCGCCAAGATGAAAGCCGCGGGACACTCCTCAAAAGCGCCACTGGCCGAGGCGTTCGGCGATTGGGCCAACGTCAAGCGCATGCTGGTGGTGCTGTTCGGTGTGATGGCGGGCGTGAGCACGGTTTGGTATGCCGCACAGTTCTATGCCTTGTTGTTTCTCACCCAAACGCTCAAGGTCGACGGCCCCACCGCCAATCTGCTGGTCTGCATCGCGTTGCTGCTCGCCACGCCGCTGTATCTCCTGTTCGGCACGCTATCTGACCGCGTCGGCCGCAAACCGATCATGCTGGGCGGCATGCTGATGTCGGCACTCACCTTCGTGCCGATCTACCAGGCGATAACGCACTACGCCAACCCTGCGCTCGAAGCCGCGTTGGCGCAGGCTCCGGTGGTGGTGAGCGCCGACCCCGAGGACTGCCGCTTTCAGTTCAATCTCACCGGGACCAAGAAATTCACTTCGTCGTGCGACATACTCAAGGCGAAACTGGTCGCCGCCTCCGTCAATTTCAGCAGCCACGCGGCGCCGCGCGGCACGCTAGCCTCGGCCAAAATCGGCGAGCAGATCGTGACCTCGTTCGATGCCACGGGCCTATCCAAACAGGAGGCCGAGGAAAAGAGCAACGCCCTCACCAAGTCGCTCGCCGCCGCCACGCAGGCGGCCGGCTATCCCGCCAAGGCCGATCCGGCGCAGATGAATCGCCCGATGATCGTGCTGCTGGTGTTTGTGATGCTGATTTGGGTGGCGGCAGCGTACGGGCCAGTCGCGGCCGCCATGGTCGACATGTTTCCGCCGCGAGTTCGTTACTCCTCCGTGTCGTTGCCCTATCACATCGGCGCCGGTTGGTTCGGCGGCTTGATGCCGAGCGCGGGCTTCGCCATGGTCGCTTATAGCGGCGACATCTACTTCGGACTGTGGTATCCGATCGCGCTCGGGCTGGTGACGACCCTGATCGGCTGGCTTTGCATCCGAGAGGCTAAGGCGAGCGAAGCCGAGGCGGCAGTGCCTAAGCCATATCCCTAACCATACTCGGGAGCTATCCACCGGTCTTGGCGAGGAAAATGCGCCGCGAGTATCATGGGCGCGGTCAGAAGAAAGCGCGCGCGCAAGCGCTGGCGTATAGATAACACGGACTATTCGATCCGGCGCGCGGTGTAACTTTATCTTTGTTTGGCTGGCGGCACGCGCAGGTCTCGGGCGTAGCCGCGTCCTAAAGGAGGCGACAACGATGCGAACTCTCCATAGGTGGCGCTCGGCGGCTCGGCTGCGCACGCAGTTCCGATTCCTCTGTGCCGGATTACTCGCGGGCGCGAGTGCCGCGGCGTTCGCCGCGCCCGCCGGCGAGCTTCACTACCCAGACTTGCGCAACATCATCCCCACCGATCGGATGTCGATCGTGCAAACGCCCACCGGTCGAGAGTTTCGCTACACGCACGATATCTTCAATGCGGGCCCTGGGCCGCTCGAGATCCAGCCCGCCTACAACCAGAGTTCGGGTAACTATCAGGGTACGCAGCGTATCTACA
>CAZILI010000191.1:0-7572 GCA_964539965.1 uncultured Burkholderiales bacterium
CCGGCGCAGTAATTTTCCCGACCGCGTCTTTGGCAGCAGCGTGACGAAATGCACACGCGAAGGCCGCGCGATCGCACCCAGTTGCTTGTCCACCGCGTCCATCACGGCTTTCTCCATCGCCCGCTTGCCCGCTTCGTCACCGGCTGCACTCGCGTCTTTGAGCACGGCAAATGCGATCGGCACCTGTCCCTTGACTTGATCGTTCACCCCCACGACCGCGACTTCGGCGACGTTGGGATGCGATTGGCAGGCTTCTTCGATCTCGCGCGTGCCGAGCCGATGGCCGGCGACGTTGATGACGTCGTCGGTACGCCCGAGTATGAAGTAGTAACCGTCTTCGTCGCGCGTGCCCCAGTCGAACGACGAATACACCAGCCGATTGTTGAAGTTGGAAAAGTAGGTCTTGATGAAGCGCTCGTCGTCGCCCCATACGGTGCTCATGCACCCCGGCGGAAGCGGCGGCGTGATCGTCACCACACCCTTCTGATTGGCGCCGACCTCCTCTCCGGTCGCCTCGTGCAACAGCCTGACGTCGTAACCGTAGACCGGGAAGCTAGGGCTGCCGAACTTGCGCGGCGTGTCTTCGACCCCCGGCAGCGCGGACAACATCGCCCAACCGGTTTCGGTCTGCCAATAGTGATCAATGACGGGCTTGCCGAGGCCGTCGGCAATCCAGCGGGCGGTCGGCTCGTCCAGCGGCTCACCGGCCAGATGCAGATACCGCAGGGTGCTCAGATCGTATTTCCCGAGCAGCGCCGGATCCTGCTTCTTGAGCACGCGGATGGCGGTTGGCGAGCTGAACATCGTGGTGACCTTGTTGTCTTGCACGATCTTCCACCACACTCCGCCGTCGGGGCGGATCGGCGTGCCTTCGTACAAGATCGTCGTCACGCCGTAGATGAGCGGCGCGTATACGATGTAGGAGTGTCCCACCACCCAGCCGATGTCAGAGGTGGTGAACATGGTCTCGCCGGGCTTCGCGCCGTAGATGTACTTCATCGACGCCGCCAGCGCCACGGCGTAGCCGCCGGTGTCGCGCTGCACGCCTTTGGGTCTCCCCGTCGTACCCGAGGTGTACAAGATGTACGACGGTTCGCTCGACTCCAACCAGGCGACCGGCACTTGCGCGGCAGCGTGCTGCGCGCGCAGGCTCGCGTAATCGAGGTCGCGGCCCGCTACGACCGTCATGTCGGGATCGATGCCGCGGTTGACGATGATGACGCGCTGCGGCGGAAACTGCGCCAAGCGTATCGCTTCATCGAGCAGATGCTTGTAAGGCACGGGCTTGCCCGCGCGCATGCCGGCGTCCGCGCTCACCATGACCTTGGGCTTGGCGTCGTCGATGCGCGTGGCGAGGCTCGCCGACGCGAAGCCGCCGAACACCACCGAATGTATCGCCCCCAACCGCACGCAGGCGAGCATCATGAACAACGCCTCGGGCACCATCGGCATGTAGATAAGCACGCGATCGCCCTTGGCGACCCCCTGCGCCTGCAGCATCGCGGCGGCGCGATTCACTTCAGCGTGCAGCTCGCGATAGCTGTAGCGGGTTTCGCGATCGACCTCCGTGGATATGTAGATGAGCGCGGTTTGATCGCCACGGGTGGCCAAGTGACGGTCCACGGCGTTGAAACACAGATTGGTCCTGCCGCCCACGAACCACTTGGCGAACGGCGGCTTGGAATAGTCCAGCACGCGCTCGTACGGCTTGTTCCAGCCGATAAGCTTCGCCTGCTCTGACCAGAACGCGTCTCGCTCCTCGAGCGAGCGCCGGTAGAATTCTTTGTATGTCGTCATCGCTTCCTCCTACCGCGCGCTCGGCTTTGCTTCACGCGTTGACATTGACCACGAGCCGGCCGCGTACCTTGCCGGCGAGGATGTCGGCGGCGCGCTCGATCGCCTGCGCAAGCGGGATTTCGCTCGTCATCGCATCGAGCTTGGCGCGATCGAGGTCGGCGGCGAGCCGCTCCCATGCTTGCACGCGCGTCGCCTGGGGCGCCATCACACTGTCGATGCCGACCAAGGTCACGCCGCGCAGAATAAACGGCGCGACCGAGGCCGGAAAATCCATTCCTTGCGCCAGCCCGCACGCGCTCACCACACCGAGATACTTGGTCGAGGCGCACACGTTAGCGAGCGTATGGCTGCCGACCGTGTCGACCGCGCCGGCCCAACGTTCTTTCGCCAGTGGCTTGCCGGGAGCGGACAACTGCGCCCGGTCGATCACCTCACTCGCGCCGAGCGAGGTGAGGTAGTCGCTCTCGGCGAGCCGCCCGGTCGAGGCGACCACTCGAAATCCCCGCTTGGCAAGAAGCGCAATCGCGACGCTGCCGACCCCGCCCGCGGCGCCGGTTACCAGGACTTCACCGTGCTGCGGCGTCACGCCGTGCTTCTCGAGCCCCAGCACGCAAAGCATCGCGGTGTAGCCGGCGGTGCCGATCGCCGCCGCTTGGCGCGCGCTGAGCGCCCCCGGTAGCGCAATCAACCAATCGCCTTTGACGCGCGCCTTTTGCGCCAATCCTCCCCAGTGAGCCTCGCCCACGCCCCAGCCGTTCAGGATCACGCCAGCGCCCGCGCGCCATGCGGGCGTGGTGCTCGCCTCGACGGTGCCGACGAGATCGATGCCCGGCACCATCGGATACTTGCGCACCACCGGCGCTTTGCCGGTGATGGCGAGACCGTCCTTGTAGTTAATGGTCGAGTAGTCGACCCTGACTGTTACATCGCCTTCCGGCAGATTTGCTTCGTCGAGATCGGTGAGCTTGGCGTGCACGCCGCTCTCGCTCTTGTCGAGCAAGATGCCCTTGAACATAGAGTTCCTAGGATGGGTTTACCGGGCTTGGAACGAATAGCCAAGTGTACCCAAGCGCATGACGTCGCGGAAGCAAAGCGAAGCGGCGTCGGCCGCGTGAGAAGGGGGTGAGCGCACAAGCATACTCCCACGGAGTATGCTCGCACGAGGCTAGATCAGAAGCGGGCTGTAGGCCAGGTACTGGCTAGGGTAAAGGAGGGTGGACTTAGTTGAGCAGACCGTACATGTATTCGCCGAGTAGCTGATGGGCTTGTGTGGTGGGATGCTCCGCGTCCCAGAACAAGAATCCCCTCACCTCCAGGCTCGACAAGTTCGCGCACGGCGCGCCTTCGAAGAACAAGCAGAACGACGTGCCCGACCCGCCGACCGCCTCCAAGGCCGGCACGTTCGGGATGAGCGGCGGCACCCCGGGGATGCGATTTGCGATCACGTCGTTCACGAAACGATACACGTCGACGTAGACAATCTTGGCACCCGGCAGGCTCGAGTTCAACAAGCTAACCGCGGCGCGCAGTTTGGCGTTGTGCTGCGGCACTAGCGTTTGCAGCGGTGCGATTTTCTCCGGCTCGCCGGTCTGCACCAGCGGCGTAATCGAGATGTCCGGCACGCCGGCGACGATGAACCGGCGCGCGCCAAGCTGATACAAGCGCACGATGCCCAATGAGGTCCTTGCCACCACGACGTTGGGGTCCGCCAGTGAGACTTCGTAGTCGTTCGCCCCGATCCAAACCGCGTACAGCGCATTGCGCGACGGGCGCCGCCCCGCGAGGGCGGTGGCAAAGATCTCGATCTGGCCCAGCAGGCCGGGAACCGGTAGGCCCGAAGGCGGAACCGGATCGGCGAATCCGCTCTGCGCGCCGCCGAAGGCGAAGCTGACGGCGTTGCCGCTAAGGTTGCCGACATTTGCGAATGCGGCGATCTCCAGCGCGTTGTTTCCTCTGACGCGGCGCCACAGATATTCGAAGGCGTTCGGTCCATTGGAAAAGCGCCCTTGATAGTAACTGCGCGCCGGCGGATCGGAGGGCGGGAGCGGCGGGTTCAGCCCCAACGATCGCGTTACCGCAAGCAGATTGCCGGTATCGGACAAGCTGTCGCCGAACACGTAGATGGCATCGAAGTTCGGCGCGGCCTGCACCGAAGATATGGAGGACAACCAGATTGCAGCGAGAAAGGCAGACAGCAGAGTGGCCAGCCTGGCAAGACGTTTCATGAAACCCCCGCGTGAGGAGATTGTTTTGACGTGACTCCCTGATAAGCTCGCAGGTGCAGCGCAAGCCTCCTTATCCTACACGAACCGATCGCGCCGCCGCGCCGGAAAACGTAACGAATCGTGACTCGGGGACGGCATGGTACAAGGCGTGAAATCTTGGTCTAATGGCAGCCAGTCGACAAGCGAGGAGGGAACACATGGATCGATTGACAGGCAAGGTTGCTATCATCACCGGCGCGGCGGCGGGCATCGGCGAAAGCGCGGCACGCTTGTTCGCCCAGGAGGGTGCTCGGGTCGTGTTAGCCGACATCGCCGAGCAAGCCGCCGAAGCGGTGAGTGGAGACATCCGCCGCTCCGGCGGCATCGCGATCGCGGTGCGCACCGACGTCACCGAGCCCGACAGCGTTGCCGCAGTTGTCGAGCGTGCGGTTGCCGAGTTCGGCAAGCTGGACATCATGTACAACAATGCCGGCGGCTCGACGCCGCGCGACAACACGGCGGTGAAGGTCGAACTCGACGAATTCTGGCGCGCCATCAAGCTCGACCTATGGGGAACGTTTCTCGGCTGCCGCTTCGCCATTCCCGAGCTGCAGAAGAACGGCGGCGGGGTCGTCCTCAACATGGCCTCCAATGTCGCGCTCATGGGGGTGCCGGGCGTGGACTGCTACACCGCGGCCAAGGGAGGCGTGGCCGCGCTGACCCGCTCTTTGGCGGTGGCCTATGCCGCCGACAAGATACGCGTGAACGCCATCGCGCCTTCGACCACCTTGTCGCCGCGCATCATCGCGCGCCTAAAGATCAGCCAGAACATGCGCGACCTCGCCGCCAAGAACTTGCTCGGCCCGGCGGAGCCGATCGACATCGCGCGCGCGGCGCTGTTTCTCGCCTCGGATGAATCGCGCATGACGACCGGGGCGATTCTCTTGACAGAAAGCGGGGTAACCGTCTCTTGACGCCGGCTCCGCGCGGCGGCTAGGCGACGTGTTGCTGCGAGAGATACTCGCGCGACTGCATTTCCTGCAGCCGACTCACGGTGCGGGCGAATTCCGCACTGCCCACACCGGCGACGTACAGTTGCGGCGCCGGCACGGCCGCGGAGATCACCAAGTTCACGCGCTGATCGTAGAGAACGTCGATCAGCCAAGTAAAGCGCCGCGCTTCGCTGGCTTGCTCGGCGCCGAGTTGCGGCACACCCGACAGGAATAGCGTGTGGAATTGGCGCGCGATCTCGAGATAGTCCGCCTGCGAGCGTGCCGTGCCGCACAGTTCGGCGAAGTCGAACCACACCACACCCGGCGCCTGCCGCTTGGCGTGCAGCGCTCGCTCGTTGATATGCAGCGTATGGCGCTGCCCGCCCACGCCGGCAACCTGCGCGAATGCTTCACTCATGCGCTGCTCTGATTGCGCGTCCAGCGGAGCGTGATACAGATCGAGTTTCTGCAGCGCGCGCAGGCGAAAGTCCGCGCCGGCCGCCAGCTCGACCACGTCGAGCGCTGCGCGGATCAATGACACGGTCGGCAGAAAGCGCTCGCGCTGTAGCCCATTGGGATAGAGCCCTTCGGGCGCGTAGTTCGAGGTCATGACGCACACCACGCCGCCGGCCAGCATCTTCTCGAGCAAGCGTCCGAGGATCATCGCGTCGCCGATATCGCTCACGTGAAACTCGTCGAAGCACAGCAGACGGGTTTCGCGGCATACGCGTTGCGCGACCAAAGCAAGCGGATCGGTCTCGTTCTTCAGCTGCGCCAAGTTGGTGTGCACGTCACCCATGAAGGCGTGAAAATGCACCCGCCGCTTGCGCCGCAGCGGGATGTTGCGATAGAAGGCGTCCATCAACATGCTCTTGCCGCGCCCGACTCCGCCGTACAAATACAGTCCGCGCGGCGGCGGACGGCGGCCGAAAGTCTTCATGAAGGGACGCTCGCGGTAGGCCTTGAACTCGAGCAGCTCGTCCCACAGCCGCTGCAGATGGGCGATGGCGGCCGACTGCGCGGCGTCGGACTGCAAGACGCCCTGCTCTATTTGATGCTGATGCCACAGGCGCGGCGCGAGGCCCCTTCCTCCCGCCGCGGCGTGAACGCCTTCGCGCATGTTCGAGTTATTCTGGACGAAGCGCTAGTGTGCTAGATGTGCAATGATCGCTTGTCGACGGCCAACGCCGCTTCGTGCATGATCTCGGATAGCGAAGGATGGGCGTGCACGATGCGCGCGATGTCTTCCGCGCTAGCGCCGAACTCCATCGCCACGACTGCCTCGGCGATCATCTCGGAAGCAAAGGCCCCCAATATATGCACGCCGAGAATGCGGTCATGCTTGGCGTCGGCGACAATCTTAGCGAAGCCGTGCGTCTCGCCCAACCCCTTGGCGCGGCCGTTGGCGCTAAACGGAAAGGTCCCCGCGCGATATTCGATTCCGGCTGCGCGCAGCTGGCGTTCGGTCTTGCCGACCCAGGCGATTTCGGGCGAGGTATAAATCACCCAGGGCACCGCGTCCAAGTTCACGTGTCCCGCCTGGCCGGCGATGGTCTCCGCCACGGCGACGCCCTCTTCCGACGCCTTGTGCGCCAGCATGGGGCCGCGCACGACATCGCCGACCGCGTAAACATGGTTCGCCGCGGTGCGGCAGCGGGCGTCGACTTCGATGAAACCCTTCGCGTCAGTCTTCACGCCGATCGCCTCGAGGTTCAAGTCGGCGCTGTTGGGCACCCGGCCGATCGCGACGATGAGCTTGTCACATTCGAGCTTCTGCTCGGCGCCGTCGCTGCCGGCGTACTGTACGCTGACCGAGTTCTTGCCCAGCGCGACGCCCTTGATGTTCACGCCGAGCTGAACGGCGAGACCCTGCTCCTTGGTGAAGATCTTGAGCGCTTCCTTGGCCACTTGCTCGTCAGCTGCGCCCAAGAACTCGGGCAGCGCCTCCAGCACGGTAACCTCGGCGCCGAGCCGCTTCCACACGCTGCCCATCTCCAGGCCGATTACACCCGCGCCGATGACACCGAGGCGTTTGGGTACCGCGCCGATCGACAACGCGCCGACGTTGTCGAGAATCATCTTGTTGTCGACCGGCGCAAAAGGCAGTTGTCGCGGCAGCGAGCCGGTCGCGATCACGACGTGTTTCGCGCTCACGGTCTCGCGCTTGTCACCCTCACTCACTTCGATTTGGTAGCCGTCGCGCGCGCCGACGAAGCGCCCTCGCCCCAGCACGGACGTAACCTTGTTCTTGCGCAACAGAAAGGCAACGCCGCCGGTCAGCTGATCGACGATCTTGTCCTTGCGCGCGAGCATCTTCGCCAGATCGAGCTCGACCTGTTTGGCCACCACGCCGTGCTCGGCGAACTTGTGCAGCACGCGCTCGTAGTTCTCCGACGATTCGAGCAGGGCCTTGGACGGAATGCATCCCACGTTGAGGCAGGTGCCGCCCAAGCTCGGCTTGCCTTTGGCGTTCTTCCAATCGTCGATGCAGACCGTGGCGAGGCCGAGTTGGGCCGCGCGTATCGCGGCCACGTAGCCACCGGGCCCGCCGCCGATGACAGCAACGTCAAAGGTATTCA
>CAZILI010000192.1:0-498 GCA_964539965.1 uncultured Burkholderiales bacterium
GTAACGTTGCCGTAGGCCGCGGGATCGAGGACCTTTATCTCACCTCCAGGGTTGGTTTGGCCGAGGGCGAACTGAAACGTTCGACAAGGTGTGGTAGGAGACGCGCAGTTGCCACTGTTGGCGCCTTTTCCGGAGACAAAGGTCACTGGAGACGCTGCGAGCGCGGACCCGCTGCCAAGTAGAACGAGCGTCGCGGTTGCGGCGACGGGGGATAGCTGCAGTAAGCATTTGAGCATGAAACTCTCCTAGAGGAATCTCCGAAGCATCAAGCGACATGGGCGATGCCGAACAGTCTAATGAGGAACCGTATTAGGAGTGTTTCTTAGGCAAGAGGGTTTTGTTTCAATTGTTGCGCGCACGGGACACGTCAGCGCTGGCCTTGACGTACCGTACCCTATTGCGGCAAGCGAGAAGTGGCTAACAGTGACCGGCTCGAAAACCCTGGCTCGGCGTGCAAGGGACTTCATTCCCAGTGAGGCCGTCGATCGGTTGGACTGC
>CAZILI010000192.1:508-7543 GCA_964539965.1 uncultured Burkholderiales bacterium
ATAGGGCGCAGTTTCAAGGACTGCAATCGGCGGCTGTTGCCTGAAATTGACCTATTGATCATGGCAGCGATAGATAAGTAACCAACGATGAAGGTTTGCGTCGCTAACTACAGTAACAGAGTCTATGCGCATATCGGGGGTGCGGACAAGAACGTGGACTACCTGGAGGTAGTTCATGTACTCATACGAAGATAGGATTCGAGCGGTCGAGCTTTACATCAAGCTGGGCAAACGTCTCAGAGCGACGATTCGCCATCTGGGCTATCAGACCAAGAATGCTCTGAAAGGCTGGTACCGGGAATGCGAGCGAGGACGCGATCTGCCGATAGGCTGCCAACGTCGGCCGAAGTACTCGCAGGTACAGAAGGAGGTAGCTGTCGAGCACACGCGCACCAAGGTGAATGGTCCGCAGACCAATGGTATCTGCGAGCGGTTTCATCAAACGATGAAAAACGAGTTCTACGCCAGCGCGTTCCGGCGCAAGCTGTATTCTCGACTAAAGAGATTCAACGCGATGTGGACCAGTGGGTCGAGAGCTACAATGCCGAGCGCACGCACTCGGGCAAGTATTGCTACGGCAAGACCCCGTTGCAGACATTCATTGAGGCCGGCCCGTTGGTGCAGGAAAAACAACTCGACCGGTGGCATCAACAAGACACACCGGCACAAGCTGCATAGATGATGTGTCCGTCAGATCGAATCTAGACTAGGACATTTCGGCGACCACAAGTGTTGCCGGAGCGGGGTGTGGGAGCTGCGTATCGATTTTGGCCCGGGTTATCGCATCTACTACGCGCAAGCCGGGCGAGAAATTGTGTTGCTGCTGTGTGGTGGCGCCAAGCGATCACAGGAAGCGGATATCGATCGCGCGGTGGGGTATTGGGAGGATTATCAGCGGAGATTGAAATGAAACGTAAATCGAAAGTCGCGCCGTTCCGCAGCCATGAGCAAGCGACGATTGAGAGCTTTCGCAAAGATTCCAAGTTCGCTGCGGAATACTTGACGCCGTACTTGAAGACGGCGATCAGGAAGAGCTGATGGTCGCATTGCGGTATATGGCTGGCGCATTCGGTGGCGTTCCGAGGCTTGCGGAGCAAGCCGAACTCAACGCGACGACGCTGTATCGCACGCTATCGCCGCAGGGCAATCCAGAGCTGCGGAGCTTGCGCGCCGTGCTAAAAGCGCTGGGCATGCGGCTCGCGGTGGAGCCGATCAAGCATAGGCGCGCCGCTGGAGTGCAAGCATGACGACGACCTTGATTTTAGAGACCTTGACGAGAGAAGCGTCGGCGCTGAGGCTTCTCTTCGGTCGGCGGCTGTCGGCCAAATCTCCGACTGACACGCCGCAAAACACTACGTCAAGTATCGGCGAAAGCGGCGTCCGCGATGTACAGTTCACCCCGATTGCCGTCGCTGGCGAATACGCGATTTTTCTCGCGGTCAGCGCGCTAGCGTTTGAACAGAGAAAGAGCCGACCGTCACGGGTTATTGGGAACCGGGTGCGAGGAGATTTTCCATCATTGCGACGTCCACGGCCTTGCTGTCGACCCATTGCCGCCGCGCGGAAGCGTCCATGACTCGCGCGCTCCATCTGGGCAACGAGAGTGTGTCGAAGTTTCATGAACTACGCGCCGCGAAATCGCTTGCCTTGCAGCCCATCTACGCATGGCTTACCGAGGGATTCGGTGCCCTGGATTTGAGGGAAGCGGAAGCGCTGTTGCAGGACCTCGCCGACGAGCAGGCCGCCCATATTTGACCTAACAGATGCCGGGCCGGCACGAGTAGCTCGGCGCCCGTGGGTCGTCAGGTTCTTGGTCGATCCGATGGGATTTTCGCGCGCCTCGTCGTATCATTGACGCACGAAGCGACTGAGGCCCGTGCCCACGCAGATTGAGCGATGGCCGCTCTGAAAACACCGAGTAACGATTCGTTTTCCGACACTGCCCTCTTGCGCAGGCTATGCGCGGCGGTCTATGCGCATTCGAGCGACGCGTCGCTGCGCAGGCGGGCAAGGCACTTGCAGGCGCGCTGCCTCATCGGGATCGGCGGAGAGTCTTTGCTGCTCGTGGTGGAGGCGGGCAAGCTTTCATGGCACGATCGACTGCGTCCGCTGACTCCTTGGGACTTTGCGATTTGCGGGACTGCGCAAGCGTGGGGCCGGTTTTGGAATCGGCCTCCACCGCCCGGGTGGCACGACTTGCTTGCGCTGTGCAAACGCAAGGAGATGCGCATCGAAGGGAGTCTGCAACCGCTGATGGCGAATTTGCAATACTTCAAAGATCTGCTGGCGTTACCGCGTCTAGACGAACATGGTCGCGTCGACTAGCGGACCCCGCCTCGAGCCGATGGTCGGCCGCTACGTGACAGTGCCGCTGGGCGGGCTGGATTGCCGCGTGTATTTCGAGGAAGCCGGGCAGGGTATTCCTCTGGTGTGCTTGCACACGGCGGGGGCCGACGGGAGGCAATACCGGCACTTGTTGTGCGACGAGGCCGTCACCCAACACTATCGCGTGCTTGCGTTCGACATGCCATGGCACGGCAAGTCCTACCCGCCGGCCGGTAGTTACGACGAGGAGTATCGCCTCACCACGCAAAGGTATGTCGACACGGTGCGCGCGTTTTGCGCAGCCATGCAATTGGAAAAGCCCGTCGTCATGGGCTGTTCGATCGGCGGCCGCATCGTCCTTCAACTCGCGCACGCCCATGGTCGCGAGTTCCGCGCGCTCATCGGCCTCGAGGCGGCCGACTATCAAGAGCCCTGGTACGACACCGATTGGCTCGATCGTCCCGACATTCACGGAGGTGAAGTCTGCGCGGCGCTGGTATCCGGCCTGGTGGCGCCGCAGAGCCCGGCCGCCCATCGCGATGAGACCTTGTGGCAGTACAAGCAGGGTGGGCCGGGTGTATTCAAAGGTGACTTGTATTTCTATCGGGTCGACGGCGATCTTCGCGGTCGACTCGACGGCATCGATACCGGCACTTGTCCGCTGTACTTGTTGACGGGCGAGTACGATTTTTCCTGCACGCCAGAGGACACGCTCAGAACCGCCCGGAGCATTTCCGGTGCGAAAGTGACGATCATGCAAGAGGTAGGGCATTTCCCCATGAGCGAAAACCCGGCGCAATTCCGTAAGTACATCCTGCCGGTGCTGACGGAGATACGCGGTGGGGCACGCTGAACACGCAGGCCTCGGTGAGGCAAAGCCCATGTTGATCGACGGGGAGTGGGTGCGGGACTCCTCTGAAAAGCTCGTTTCGATCAACCCGGCGACCGGAGGTGTCAATCACGAAGTGAGTGCGGCTACGGCGAGCCACGTAGAGGATGCGGTGGCCGCCGCGACCCTAGCGGCGCGCGCGCCATCTTGGAGCGGTCTGTTACCGCACCAGCGCGCAGGGCTATTGCAACGCATTGCGGACTTGATGACCGCCAACGGCGAGCGCTTTGCGCGCCTGCAGATGCTAGAGAACGGCAAGGTTTGGTCCGAATGCGTCGCGCAGGTGAAAAGCGCGGCGGCGACCTTTCGATACTATGCCTCGGTTTGCGAGACCTTGGGCTCTGAAGTGACGCCCGCGCGCGGCAATTACCTTTCGATGACGGTGTACGAGCCGTATGGCGTGATCGGTGCCGTTACGCCCTGGAATTCGCCCATGACCATGGAGGCGCAGAAGGTCGCGCCGGCGCTCGCCGCCGGCAACGCGGTGATCCTCAAGCCTTCAGAGTTGACGCCCTCTCCCGCGCTGGAGCTAGGGCGGATTGCCATGGAGGCCGGGTTGCCGCGCGGCCTACTCAACATACTGCCGGGGAGCGCGGCCGCCGGCGCGGCGCTGGTCGAGCACGCCGGGGTAAAGATGGTTTCCTTCACCGGCGGGACTAGCAGCGGCAAGCGCATCGCGCTGGTCGCGGCGCGCAAGCTCATGCCGGTTGCGCTCGAATTGGGCGGCAAATCGCCGCACATCGTGTTCGAAGATGCCAATATTCCCGCTGCTGTGCAGGCCATCGCGGGCGGAATCTTCGAAGGCAGCGGTCAATCCTGCGTGGCCGGCTCGCGGCTATTCGTGCAAGAGAAGGTATACCAGGCGGTCGTCGACGCGATCGTGAAGGTAGCAACGGAATTGCGAGTTGACCTTCCGGACGCAACCGGGGCGCAAATGGGGCCGATCGCCTCTTTCGCGCATCGCGATCGCATAGAAGCGATGATCGCATCTGCAAGGGATGGCGGCGCGAAGGTGCTGTGCGGTGGTGGGCGACCGCAGGAGGAGCGATTGCGCCAGGGCGCGTTTCTCACGCCGACCGTGGTTGCGGGCGTCGACAATGGCGCGCCCGTCGTGCAGCAAGAGATCTTTGGCCCAGTGTTGTGCGCCATGCCGTTTCGGGATGAGGAAGACTTGATCGAACAGGCCAACGCCAGCGTCTACGGCCTTGCGGCAGGAGTATGGACGGCTGACTTCTCGCGCGCCTATCGCGTGGCTCGGCGGTTGGAGGCCGGCACGGTCTGGATCAATACCTACAAGCAACTCTCGATCGCGACACCGTTCGGTGGCGTCAAGGAAAGCGGATTGGGACGTGAGAAAGGGTTGGGCGGGCTGCGCCTGTACCAGCAGACCAAGAGCCTGTACTTCGGGCTGGACGGGGGATGAGCGTGGAAACGATCGGATTCATCGGGCTCGGCGTGATGGGCGAGCCTATGTGTCGAAACCTCGCCGTAAAGTCGGGCATGCGCGTGCTTGCGTGTGATCTCGATCCTGCGCCGCTCGCGCGCTTAGCCGCACACGGGGTGAGGATCGCGGCGTCGGCGAAAGAGATCGCACAAGGCTGTCGGATCGTGTTCCTGTCACTGCCCTCGGGCGACGTGGTCAGGCATGTCGCCGGCGGGGACGATGGCCTGCTGGAGCATGTCACGCCGGGCTCCATTGTGGTCGATCTCAGCACCTCGCCGCTCGATGTCACGCGGCAACTGGCGGAGCGTTTTTCCGCCCGCGGAGCGGCCTTCGTCGATGCGCCGGTGGCGCGCACTCGGGCCGCCGCCGAGGCGGGGACTTTGTCCGTTACCGTGGGCGCGGAGCCGGCGCTTTTCGACAGAGTTCGACCGCTGCTTGCGACGTTCGCGTCCGACATCACGCTGTGTGGTCCGGTGGGCTGCGGCCAGGTGGTCAAGATACTCAACAACATGGTCCTATTCCAAACCGTCGCCGCATTGAGCGAGGCAAAAGCGATCGGTGAGCGCGCCGGTGTCGATCCGAAGCTATTGTTCGACGCGCTGGCGAAGGGATCGGCCGATAGTTTTGCGTTGCGCAACCATGGCATGAAGGCGATGCTGGCCAACGATTTCCCTGTGCGAGCGTTCTCCGTCTCTTACGCGCGCAAGGATCTGAGCTACGCGCTCGGCTTGGCGCGAGACACCGAGGTGGATGCGCGAGGCGCCCGCAACGTCGACCACTGGTTGCAACGAGCACAGGAACTCGGCTTCTCCGAACGGTATTGGCCGGTCATCAGTCGCGTGATCGACGGCGACGGCCGCTAGCGCGCGCCTCGCTCATATCTCCTTCTCCTGCTTAGTGCGTCGACTCGCCGTCTGTGCGGGCTGATACTTGACAAGTAAAATACCTATCTCTAAAGTGCGTGTCACTCCTTTCCCTAGGAGGACGTGTGCGGATCGTCTGCGTTGGCGGTGGCCCGGCGGGGTTGTATTTCGGCCTGCTCATGAAGAAGCGGCGGCCCGAATTCGATATCACAGTGGTCGAGCGAAATCAGCCGTACGACACTTTCGGCTGGGGCGTCGTATTCTCCGATCAAACCCTAAGCAATCTGCAGACGGCGGATGAAGCGACCGCGGCGTCGATTCAAACCGCTTTCAACCACTGGGACGACATCGAAGTCAATATTCGCGGCCAGCGCATCCGGTCCGGCGGTCACGGCTTCTGCGGCATCGGCCGTAAGCGCCTGCTGAACATCCTGCAAGCGCGCTGCGACGAAATGGGCGTGGAGCTGGTGTTCGAGACCGACGTGCAAGACCCGGAAGGCCTCGACGCCGACCTGGTGATCGCCTCCGACGGCATCAACAGCCGAATTCGGGAACGGTACGCGTCCGTGTTCGAGCCGCGCGTCGATCTGCGCAATTGCCGCTTTGTATGGTTGGGCACGCGCAAACGGTTCGACGCCTTTACCTTTGCCTTCGAGCAGACGCAGTGGGGATGGTTCCAGGCGCACGCTTACCGGTACGATCGTGACACTTCAACGTTCATCGTCGAAACGCCCGAGTCCGTCTGGCGCGCGGCACAACTGGACCAGATGGACAAGGACGATTCCATTCGATTTTGCGAGCGACTGTTCGCCTCTTTTCTCGACGGTCAGCCGCTGCTTTCCAATGCGGCGCACCTGCGCGGCTCGGCGCAATGGATACGGTTTCCCCGTATCGCATGCAAGACTTGGGTAAACAACAACCTCCGCAAGCCCGTCGTACTGTTGGGTGATGCGGCACACACCGCGCACTTTTCTATCGGCTCGGGCACCAAGCTTGCGCTGGAAGACGCCATCGAATTGGCCCGGTGTCTGGATGAGCGGAGAAAGCATCTACACGAGGCGCTTTTCGAATACGAGCGGGTCCGCAGCACCGAAGTAGTGAGAATACAGAACGCGGCGCGCAACTCGACGGAGTGGTTCGAGAACGTGAATCGATACGCGCAACTGCCCGCGCAACAATTTGCGTACTCGCTGCTGACGCGATCGCAGCGCATTTCGCACGAGAACCTGCGTTTGCGCGATCGGCGGTATCTGGAGGGTTACGAGGACTGGCTGTCTAGTCAGGTGGACTGCGCACGCGCAGCCGGTAAGCAGTCAATTCCACCCATGCTGACGCCGTACAAGGTGCGCGGCTTGACCTTGAAGAATCGCATTCTGGTTTCTCCCATGGCGCAGTATTCCGCAGTCGATGGTAGCCCGGGGGATTACCACTTAGTGCATCTTGGGGCTCGCGCTATGGGTGGCGCGGCAATGGTGTTTTGCGAGATGACCTGCGTGTCGCCGGACGCACGCATC
>CAZILI010000193.1:0-7514 GCA_964539965.1 uncultured Burkholderiales bacterium
GACACGCCGACGGCGCGCGCCCTTCTGGCGGCCTTACCGTGCGAGTCGAGCGCCAGCACTTGGGGCGAGGAGGTGTACTTTTCGCTACCGGTTCAGGCCAAAGTCGAGGCCGACGCCAAACAAGTCGTGGATCCGGGCAGCGTATGTTTCTGGGTGCAGGGCAGCTCGCTCGCGCTGCCGTACGGGCCGACGCCGGTGTCGCAAGGCGACGAGTGCCGTCTGGTCACTAAGTGCAATCTGCTCGGCGCGATCGAGGGGGATGCGCGCGCACTGGCCGGCGTGCGCGACGGCGATCGCATCGAGGTCACGGTGGCTTAGCCGCGCGCCGCGAGACGGGGTGAGGGCTCGCGGTTGTTGCAATGCAACAGCAAGGAAACGCCTTGCAGAGCGCAGCGTTGCTTATGGTTCGCAGAAGGCGCCGTGATGCGTGATCGCCTTGACGCCATAGGCGGCAAGTGATAACAATAGCTGCCACAAAAAAGCCGTTTTAAAAAGAAGCACTTCTGTTGCAGTGCACACTGCATCTGCAAAGTGACCAAGCGAATGCTTTGCACGGGAGAGCGGTCACGCTCTCTATTTGTTTTGCCAGCAGCACGAACAATACAACGACTAGGAGGTAGTTATGCGAATAACCAAGCTGTCTCCACTCTCTTTGGCGCTCGCACTTGCCGTACCCGGCGTAGCGCTCGCCAATGCAGATTTGGAGAAACTGATGGCCAACCCGGCCAACTGGGCAGCGCAAGCCGGCAACATGGAGAATCAGCGCTACAGCCCACTGAAACAGATCAACAAGGCCAACGTCAAGAACCTACGCGTCGCGTGGACGTTCTCGACCGGCGTATTGCGCGGCCACGAAGGCTCGCCGCTCGTCATCGGCGACATGATGTACATCCACTCGCCGTTCCCCAACAAGGTGTTCGCGATGGATCTGAACACCAACAAGATCGTGTGGAAGTACGAGCCCAAGCAAGACCCGGCCGTTATTCCGCAGATGTGTTGCGACACGGTGAACCGCGGCCTCGCCTACGGCGAAGGCAAGATTCTGCTGCAGCAAGCAGACTCCATGCTGGTCGCGCTGGATGCCAAGACCGGCGCCAAGGTGTGGGAAGTCAAGAACGGCGATCCCAAGCTCGGCATGGTCAACACCAATGCACCGCACGTGTTCAAAGACAAGGTCTTGACCGGCATCTCCGGCGGCGAATGGGGCGTGCGCGGCTACATCAACGCGTACAACTTGTCGGACGGCAAGATGGCCTGGCGCGGCTACTCGACCGGGCCCGACGCCGAGATCCTAATCGACCCCGCCACCACCACTACGTGGGCGGACGGCAAGGTCACGCCGGTGGGCGCCGACTCCTCACTGAAGACCTGGCAAGGCGACATGTGGAAGATCGGCGGCGGCACGACTTGGGGCTGGTACAGCTATGACAAGGCCGTCAACCTGATGTACTACGGCACCGGCAATCCGGGTACCTGGAACCCCTCGCAGCGTCCGGGCGACAACAAGTGGTCGATGTCGATCTGGGGCCGTGACGTAGACAACGGTAAGGTAAAGTGGGTCTATCAAATGACGCCGTTCGACGAGTGGGATTTCGACGGCATCAACGAGATGATCCTGGCCGACATCCCGATGGGCGGCAAGACCCGCAAGGTGCTGGTGCACTTCGATCGTAACGGCTTCGGCTACACGCTCGATCGCATCACCGGCGAACTGCTGGTTGCGCAGAAGTTCGACCCGGTGGTGAACTGGGCCACCCACGTCGACATGAAGACCGGCCGTCCGCAAGTGGTGTCGAAGTACTCGACCGCACAAAACGGTCCGGACGTCGACTCCAAGGGGATCTGCCCGGCCGCGCTCGGCACCAAGGACCAGCAGCCGGCAGCCTATCATCCGGGTACCAAGCTGTTCTATGTGCCGACCAACCACGTGTGCATGAACTATGAGCCGTTCAAGGTCGAGTACACGGCGGGCCAACCCTATGTCGGGGCGACTTTGTCGATGTTCCCGGCCCCCAACAGCCACGGCGGTATGGGTAACTTCATCGTCTGGGATGCAGCGAAAGGCAAGATCGTCAAGTCCAAGCCGGAGAAGTTCTCGGTCTGGTCCGGCGCGCTCACTACACCCGATCTGGTGTTCTACGGCACGCTGGAAGGCTACTTCAAGGCGGTCGATCTGAACTTGAACGAGCTGTACAAGTTCCGCACCCCGTCGGGCATCATCGGCAACGTGTTCACCTACATGCACAAAGGCAAGCAATACGTCGGTACCTATTCAGGCATCGGCGGCTGGGCCGGCATCGGCATGGCCGCGGGTCTTGAGAAAGACACCGACGGTCTGGGCGCGGTGGGCGGCTACAAGGAACTCAAGCAATACACCGACTTGGGTGGTTCTTTGACGGTATTCTCGCTGCCGTAGACTGCAGCAAAAGCACGATAAACCGTGGCATCCCGGTTGCTGCCGGGATGCCACTTTTTTTCCACCAACCACAACAACATGAGGCCGACACTGCGTCGGCGGCGTGCTCTGCGCGGACGTTAAGGCATCTCTTGCAAGAACTGTTAGGAGTAGAAATGAAATCCAAGATTGTGATCGCGGTCCTGCTCGCGTGCTTCGGCGGCGCCGCTTGTCTCGATGCGATGGCCGACGATTCGGCGCAAGCAACGAGTAGCCCATCCAAGCAGAAGAAAAAGACCAAGAAGAAATCTGCCGCCGCGGCGGGCGCGGCCGCTGGTGGCGCCGCCGCGTCGCAAGCAAGCCCGGCCGCGCCGGTCACCCCGCCGGCGCAAAGCGTGGCCGATCCCGCCAAGCCGGAGGGCGAGGGCAAGGTGGTGAAGACCGACTTGTACACGGTCGTGGATGGTTTCAAAGTCGACAAATTCACCATGGACGGCTTTCGCACCTGGCGCTCCGCCGCGTGCGACCGCTGCCATGGCGCCAATCAAGAGGGAATGGTCGGGCCGTCGCTGATCGAGCGTCTGAAGATTCTGACCAAGGACGAGTTCAAGACCACGGTGCTCAACGGCAGGCTGGAAAAAGGCATGCCGAGCTTCAATACCAGCGAGCGCGTCACGAAGTACATCGACAATCTGTACGCCTATCTCAAGGGTCGCTCGGACGGCGCGATCGTAAAGGCGAAGCCGATCGAGATGGACTGACTAGACAATAGGGACTAGAAACCCCGTGCTTAGTTTTCGATCTGTCGATTCCATGCGCCTGGTGATTTTCGGATTGGCGTTTCTCGCGTTCTGGCCGACAGCCCGGTCGGAGGAGCCCGAGCGCAAGGCGTTTCGCGTCTGCCAAGACCCGAACAACCTGCCGTTCTCCAACACTCAAGGCGAAGGCTACGAGAACAAGCTGGCGGAATTGTTCGCGCGCAAATTGGGTCTTAAGGTGGAGTACTTCTCGTTTCCCAACCGCATGGGGTTCGTGCGAAATACGATTCGCTTCAAGCTGCCGGGCGAGGACTATCGCTGCGACATCATCATGGGAGTGCCGGTCGCGTGGGGTCAAACCGACACCACGAAGGCGTACTACCGATCGACCTACGCCCTGGTGTTTCCGAAGGGCAAGGGGCTCGACCAAGTGAAGACCGGTGCGGACTTCCTCGCGCTGGAGGCCGCCAAACTGAAAGCGCTCAAAATCGGACTGTACGATCGCTCTCCCGCTTCGCAATGGCTCGCCAAGCACAATCTGGTCGATCAAGGCGTGCCGTTTCGCATGCTGAACGCCGATCCGGAGCAATACCCCGGCGAGCTGATCGACAAATACCTCGCCGCCGGCAAGGTCGATGTCGCGGTCGTGTGGGGGCCGCTAGCCGGCTACTGGGCCAAGCGTGTCAAGTCGCCCGAACTCGTGGTGGTGCCGCTTGCCTCCGAACCGGGAGTGAAGTTCGACTACGACATGGCCATGGGTGTGCGCTACGGCGAAAAGGACTGGAAAGCGCAAATCGAAAGACTGATCGACGAACAGCGCGCCGAGATCATGGCCATCCTGAAGGACTTCGGCGTCCCGCTGCTGGACGAGAAGGGTCGGGCGCAGTAACAAAAAGAGCGCGCCCTTACAAACCCATGCGCACTTCGCTCGCTCTGTTTCTCGCGCTGCCTTGCGCGGTGCTGGCGCAAGCGGACCTCGACCGCAGCCTGTTCATTCGATTATCGGCGAGCTTGGTCAAGGTCGAGGCGGTGAGCGCCGACGGGCACGTCCAGCTCGGCACCGGCGTGACGGTCGCCCCGAGCAGAGTCGCGACCAATTGCCATGTCACCCGCCACGGCGAGCGAGTGAGCGTCACCCGCGGCGGGATGGTGCGCCGGGCGCGCGCGCAACTGGCCGACATCGAGCACGACATTTGTCTGCTCGATACGCCGGGGCTGGAGATGCAGCCGGTACGCCTGGGCAGCGCGCAGGCGCTGCAGGTGGGACAGCCGGTGGCTGCGTTAGGGTTCGAGGGCGGCGTCGGACTGCAATATCGGCAAGGGCTGGTGAATGCGCTGCATTTGCTGGACGGCGGCAAGGTCGTGCAAGCCACCACCGCCTTCACCTCAGGCGCGAGCGGCGGCGGGCTGTTCGATGCGCAAGGCCGGCTGGTCGGCTTGCTGACGTTTAGATTGCGCGGCGCCGACGCCAGCTACTTCGCGGTACCGGTAGAATGGTTCGCAGCGGCGGTCCGGCAAGACTCGAGCTATGCCGCCATGGAGCCGCTCGGCGGCGCGCGCAAGCCGTTCTGGCAGCGCCCGCAGCGAGAGCTGCCGTTTTTTATGCAGGCGAACTCTTTGCGCGTGGATCAGAGATGGGTCGATCTGCTCGGCCTGACCGAGCGATGGGCCGAACGCGAAAAGGTGAATGCCGAGCCGTGGTACATGCGGGGCGAAGCGTTGGTTGGGCTCGAGCGCTCGCAAGCCGCGCTCAAGGCCTACGCCACGGCACTGGCGCTCGACCCCGGCTACGCCAGCGCGTTGCTGAGCATGGGCGAAATACACCTGCGCGAAGGTCGGCTGGAAGAGGCGCGCACCCTAGAGGCGAAACTGCGCGGAATCAATGCTTCGCTGGCCGATCGCTTGGCGCAGACGATTGCGCATCGCCCGCGCGCGCCCGCGCCGAAGATCTAATGGGTCAGGGCGAGTCCGCGGCAGTAGCCACCTAACGAGGATCGAAGCCAATGCGCGCAACATTCACGCGGTTCACCAGATGGGGATTGCTATTGGCGTTGGCGAGCGCGCTCACGGCCGTCGCGCAAGACAAGATCTCCGATGCCGAAAAGCGCCTGTTCATGGAGCAGCACTTGAAGAACGTTTCCGGCAAGGCGACGTTACAGTACAGCTTCAGCAAGAAAGGCTCGTATGAGAAAAACTACGAAGACAGCGTGCTTGTCTCGGTCAAGCCGCAAGGCAAAGCCAAGGCGGTGCACGTCGACTTCCTGAGCGGGGAGCGCAAGTTCGAACTGCCCGATGTCGAAGACGCCAGCGGGAATCCGGTCGTGCTGTCGTTTCTCGAGCGCGATGTGCGCGAGATGCACCGGATCACGCAGGGGCCGGTGAACTACTTTCGCCAGCGAGTGCGCCTGGCCCTGGCGCAGGATGCCGACATGACTCCCGTCACGGTAAAGCTAGGCGGCAAGGAGCTCAAGGCGACCAAAATCGTCTTGACGCCGTTCGAGGATGACCCTCGGCGCGCGCGTTTCGAGCGATTCTCCAACAAGACCTATCTCATTACCCTGTGCGATGAGATCCCCGGCGGCGTGTACCAAATGCAAACTATCCTGAACGAGCGGCAAGACACCGCCAAACCCGGTGAAAGCTCGGTGTCGCCGATGATCAGCGAAACCCTTACCTTCGTCGAGATGAAAAAATGATCCGAGCTTTGCTTCACTGGCTGCTGCTGACCGCGCTGTTCGGCGCGATCGGCCTGCACGCCGCCAAGCCGCGCGCGAACGATTTTCCGACCGTCGAGCGCGTGCAATTCGTCGAGTCCTGCATAGGCAACTATCCCGACCGGCCGCGGCAAGAGATGGTGTACAAGTGCTCTTGTATGCTCGATGAGATCGCCAAGCAAATTTCCTATCAGAGCTACGTCGATCTGTCGACTTCGCACGACGCCATCACCATCGCCGGCGATCGTGGCGCCATTCGCGACTACAAGCCGGTGCAAAACATGGCCAAGCAGTATCGAGAGCTGCAAGCCAAGGCCAAGCAAAGCTGCCTGATGCAGTAGGATGCGCGAAGGGCGCGGCAAACCCGGCTCCGCCCGCGACCCTTCGGCGCGGCAACGCTGGCTGCGGAGGGCCTTTGCCGCGTGCGCGCTTGCGCTGCTGTCTTCTCGCGCGCCAGGCCTCGAGCCGAAGAAGATCGCCGACGGCGCCTACCTGTTTGCCGGCGCGGGCGGCGAGATTTCCAGAGCCAACAGAGGGCGCGTCGGCAACACGGGGTTTTTCGTCGGTCCCAACGGAATCGTGGTGATCGACACCGGCGTGTCCTACCGCCACGCGCGCGCCATGCGCGCAGCTATGCGCAAGGCGAGCGACCTACCGGTGCGCGCCGTGATCGTCACCCATGCGCACCAAGAGTTCTTGTTCGGCAACGCCCTGTATCGAGAACAAGGCGTCGACATCATCGCCCACCGAGCCACCGCGGACCTGATTCGAGCCCGTTGCGAGAGCTGCTTGAAGCTGTTGCGCCGGGAACTAGGAGCGGCGGAGATGCGCGGCTCCAAAGTGGCGCCGCCGAATTCGCTCGTCGAGGCGAGCACGACCCTGTCGTTGGCAGGGCTCGATCTCGAGCTGATCCACTTGGGCTGGGCCGCAACGCCCGGCGATCTGGCCGTGCTCGAGCGCGGCAGCGGCGTGCTGTTCGCCGGCGCTTTGGTCGATGTCGCGTACATCCCGGAGTTGCGCGACGCGAAGTTGACGGCGTGGATCGCCGCTTTGCCGGCGCTGAAAGCCTATCCGATTCGGCATTTGGTTCCGGCGCACGGCCCGCTTGCGGGCGTCGAGGCGATCGACGCCATGCAGGGCTATCTCAGCGCGCTCGAGGCGAAGACGCGCCGACTGTACGACACCGGCGCGAGCCTCGGCGAAGCCCCGTTGCTGGGTGCCCTGCCGACGTATCAGAACTGGGCGCTGTATGACGAGCGCCACCATCGCAACGTGCATCGAGCCTACCTGCAGATCGAAGAAGAGGACCTGCAGCGCTAGCGGAGCCGCGAGCATTACTATACGGAGTACTAGGCCTGAAGCATTGATGGGGTTATCCATTTACCTATATACAGGGGGAGGGTATAGCGTGAAACCGACAGGCGCACGCCGCCTCGCGTGCTAGAATCGCGCGTGATGACATCGCAGCACCCCTACCTTCTGACCCCGCTGTTGTTAGTCGCTTCCAATCTGTTCATGACTTTCGCTTGGTACGGCCACCTAAAGCACCTCAACCACAAATCGTGGCTCATCGCCGCGTTTGCGAGCTGGGGCATCGCGCTGGTCGAATATTTGCTGCAGGTGCCCGCCAACCGCATCGGCTACACG
>CAZILI010000194.1:0-7482 GCA_964539965.1 uncultured Burkholderiales bacterium
TAAGTACCGCTGTGTGGAGGCGGTCAACCTCGCGCACAACAAGCCCTACGCGGTCGACTTGAAGCTCCCGCTCGACGAGTTGCTGCACCAGGCGGGGCAGCTGTCGGGCGATCCCATCGTGGTGATTCTCGATCAGTTCGAGGAGTACTTCCTGTATCACCCCGGCACCAGCGCCGACGCCGCCTTCGAGGCGGAGTTCGCGCGCGCGGTCAATCGCGACGAAGTCGACGTCGGCTTCATGATAGCCATGCGCGAGGACGCGCTGGGACGGCTGGATCGCTTTCGCGCGCGCATTCCCAACTTGCTGCGCAACCCGTTGCGCCTGCGCCATCTGGATTCGAAGGCGGCGGAGGAGGCGATTCGCGGCCCGCTGGCGGTGTGGAACGCCAAGCACCCCGACGCGCCTGCCGTGGCGATGGAAGACGGGCTCGTGCAAGAGATCATCGCTCAAGTGCGCACCGGTCAGGAGTTATGGGGTCGCTCGCCCGGCGCGGCCGGGCAAGGCGTCGCGGCGAGCGAGGGGGATCGGGTCGAGACGCCGCTGCTGCAACTGGTACTCACCCGCTTATGGGAGATCGAGCGTGGCCGCGGCGCCAACGTGTTTAAGCTCTCGACGCTCACGCAAGAATTGGGCGGCGTGCGCCGCATCGTACACACGCACTTCAGCTCCCTGATGGAAGGCCTTACGCCGGAAGCGAAGGCGCTGTCCGCCACGTTCTTCGATCGTCTGGTGACGCCTTCGGGCGGAAAGATTGCTTGCCGTCAGGTCGACTTGACGCGCTGGGCCACCGAGTCGGTGCAGCAGCGCTTGATGATCGACGAAGAGTCACGGCGCACTCTGGCGGAGAGTTTGCACACCATTCCTGCCGCGGTGGAATCGATCGTCAAGACGCTGGCGCAGAATCGCATCCTGCGGGGTATCGCGCCCCCGCCGGGAGACACCGAGTGGCGCTACGAGATCTTTCACGACGTGCTCGCCGGCCCGATTTTGCATTGGCGCGACGGCTATATTCGCGAGCAAGAGCAAATTCGCGATCAGGCGGCGGCGCGCGTCGAAGCCGAGCAACGCGAAAAAGAGTTGGCCGCGGCACGTGCGGTGGCCGAAGTCGAGCGCATTGCACACCGCAAGGCACACGTGCGTGCCGTGGCGATGAGCATCGCGTTCGTGCTGGCGGCGTTGGCGGGGCTGGCCACCCTGTGGCTGTGGCAAAAGGCGAGATTGGCCGAGCAGCGCTTCCGGCAGGCGGCGACGGTGGCAGCCGAGCAAGCGGAGAAGGCGGCCACCTTCGCGGCCCAAGCCCAGCAGCAGGCGCAAGCGGCCGAAAAAGCGCGCGCAGAAGCGGAGAAGGCGCGCGCCGAAACGGTAGAGGCATTCTTGCAGCTCGCGGAGGCGAGCAAGACAGCGGAGCGCGAGAAGCAGCGCGCACTGGCGGCCGAAGGCCAAGCCCGCGCCGAGGCCAACGCGGCGCTCGCCGCCAAGGCGCAGGCCGAACGGCTGGCCGCCGAAAAGGAGCGGGCGCTCAAGGAGGCGGCGAAGGAGCGCAGCATCGGCTTTTCGCGCGAATTGGCCGGCACCTCGCGCAACGTCGAAGAAGACGACCCGGAGTTGAGCGTATTGCTGGCGTTGGAGGCGGTGAAGCAGAAGACCAGCGCACAGGACGGCAAGGGACCGGTGCGGCATCAGCCCGAAGCGGAGAACGCGCTGCGCCGCTCGTACATCAAGTCGCGGCTGCAGCGCATCTTCCCGGATCACGCCGCGGGTGTGGCCGCCGTCGCGCTTTTATCCGGCGAGCGCGCGCTGTCGCTCGATGCGGCGGGCGCAGCGAAGCTGTGGGATCCGCGCAACAGCCAGCTCCTGCGCGAGGCGCGGCTGAGCGTCGAGCGCCCGCGGTTGATCGCCTTCGCGCCCGAGGCGGCCGGCGCCACGGGCGACAAGATCGTTGCCATGATCGACGAGAGCGAGCACTTGACGGTCACCAATCTGACGAACTTGGCGCCGCTGCCGGTAGCGGAGGCGCTCGCCGCGCCCAAACAAGTGAAGGCACTCGCCTTGTCGCGCGAGGGCGCCAAGCTCGCGCTCAGTGTATGCGCCGAGCCGGCGGCTGCGCCGTGCCGGCAATGGCGCGTGCAGCTTTGGGATCGCAAGGCGGGAACGATGACCCTCGCGCCGCTCGAAGACCCGGCTCCGATACAGGCGCTCGCCTTCAGCGCCAACGATCTGTGGCTTGCCGGCGCGACCGCGCAGGGCAAGATCGTGCTGTGGGATCTGACCAGTTCGCCCCCCTCGATGCGCCACGAGGCCGATCAATCGGCCGGCGTGAGCATGCTCTTGTTCAGCCCCGCGCAGATCGAGCGCACTTATACGATCCGGCGCGGCGATCAAGTCACGCAGGCGGTGCGGCGAGAATCGCGCCTGCTCGCCGTTTCGACGCACGGCGATCCGTTGCTGTGGACCGTCCAGGACGGCTTGTTGATGCGTCCGGTGCCGCTCGCCGGCCACAAAGGCGCGGTGACCAGCGCTGTCATGAGCGGCAACGGGGAGCGCATCGCAACCGGCGGCAGCGACGGACAGATCGGCGTGTTCAGCGCCTGGACCGGGCAGGTGCGCCGCCTTATTCCGGCCCATACCGACGACGTGAGTGCGCTCTCGCTCGATGCGGCCGGCATGCTGGTGTTATCGGGAGGCAAGGATCGGGCGATGCGCTTGTGGGATGCCGACTCCGGCCCGGCTGCGACCTTAGCCGCGCCGCGGCTTCCCGATCGCGCCTGCCCGGTGACCGAGGGCGCGGTTCCCTACGGTGTGCCGCGCGGCGTTGCTTTCAGCCCGCACGGCGATGTGGTGGCCGTGGGCGGGAGAAAGCGCACCTTCGAGTTGTGGGACACGACCGTCGACCGCCGCCCACGCGAGCTGGACGTCGCCGCCGATGCCTGTCACGAGGCGGCAGTGACGGCGATCGACATCGACCCGAGCGGAAAGTACCTTGCCACCGCGAGCGCGGACGGCACGGCGCGCATTTGGGAGCGCGCCAGCGGCAAGCAGCGGCAAGTGCTTGCTCGCCACCGCGGTGAGGTGAATCGCGTCAGATTTAGTCCCGACGGGGGTTTGCTGGCAAGCGCCGGAGAAGACGGCCGCGCGCTGCTTTGGGACGTCACGAGCGGCGAGTTAGTGAGCGAGATCGAACTGTCGAGTCCGGTCAAATCCCTCGCTTTCAGTCCGCGCGGGCAGTTTCTTGCCACCGCCGAGCGCGCCGGTCACGTCAAGATTTGGGATTGCGCCAAGGCGAGCGAAATCGTGAGCCTCACGCAACGCGGCCACAGCGAACCGATGAGTGACGTCGCCTTCAGTCCCAGCGGTGCGCAAGTCGGCGCATCCAGCTGGGATCGCACCGCACACGTATGGCGCGTCGACGGTCGGCTGCCGCGCGAGCCGGCGCAACCGGTGCGCGCTTGCAGCGGCGCGTACGCCAGAGGAGGGGAGCGCGCTGTCGTCGGTGAGCCTACTTTGCTGGTCGGTCACAAGCTCAAGGTGGCGGGCATCGTATTTCTCGACGAGGAGCGCGCGGCCACCGCCGGCGAGGACAGCACCGCGCGCATTTGGGATCTCACTTCGGGCAAGGAGCTGACCGTATTCTCCGGGCATCGCAACAAGCTCACCAGCATCGCCTTCAACCCCGCGCGCAACCGCGTTGCCACTTCGAGCACGGACGGCACAGTGAGAGTGCATGAGATCTGGAACATCGATACCCTGGTGCAGAAGGCGAAGAACCGCATCACGCGGCCGATGACCGAGGTCGAGTGTCGGCGCTACCTGCATCCGCGCGACGCGAGCGAGTGCCGCTCGCCGTCGACCGAAGGGGCGAGCGCCAACAAGTAGGCGCGCCGGTTTGCTGCCGGGCGTGCCTGCGTCGGGGCGATAGATCGATAAGGGAGTTCGCATGGCAACCGATAGCGACAAACCGAAGAACTGGGACGATGTGTGGGCCGAGGAGCGCTCGCGGCTGGGATTCGATGTCGCGAACACGAAGCCGCAAGGCGTGGGATTGGCGCTGTCCGGTGGCGGCATTCGCAGCGCCGTGTTTTGCCTGGGCGTGATTCAGTACTTGGCGCAGCACGGTTGGCTGCGCCGGTTCGACTATTTGTCGACGGTATCAGGCGGCGGTTACATCGGCGCCTGGTTGAGCACCTTCTTGCAGCGCCTCGACTACCCGCCGGACGCGAGAGGGAAAGGCTTGCCGCGGGTGTCGCAAGCGCAAGAACAAGCGATCGCCAAAGCCGACAGCGAATCGATCCGCTACATGCGCCGCTTCAGCAACTACCTCACGCCGAAGACCGGCCTGTCGCGCGACTTGCTCTCCACCGTCGGCATCATCGTCAGCAATCTCCTGTTGAGCGTGCTGATCGTGTCCGGCTTGCTGCTCGCGCTCGCGCTCGCAGTGCTGCTGGCGGGTTCGCTGTTCACGGGATTTCTCCGGCATGCGGACGCGACCGATCATCTCATCGTTTGGCCGTTTTGGGGCGCGATCTTGCTTGCCGTCATGGCGATGCTTTGCTTCACACGCCCGATCCAAGCGATTCTCGACATGTACCGCGATCACGCCGATGGGGGCGCGGTGGCGCATGCCGACGACCCGTGCGAAAAAGTCGAGGACGCCAACGCGCTGGAACTCAAGATCGGCTCCGTATTGCTTGCATTCGCACTCCTCGGCCTGAGCGCGGCGTGCGCGCACTTGCTGTACGAGGCGGAAGTCACACAGTCGAGCGCGGCGCGCGCGCACTTGATCGCAACCGGGCTGCTGCCGCTGTGGGGCGGCGTCGACGGCGTGTGGCAGGCCTGGGCGCTGCTGTTCGCGCTTGCCTACTTGCTGATCAATGTTCCGCTCATCGGCGCGAGTTATTTCGAGATGGCCAATGCGCAACCGGGACACGCGGGCGGATCGGTGCCGCCGGGCAAGCGGCGGGCGGCTGTCCTGATGCAAGCGCTGGGCGTGATGATCGCCGGCGCGGTGGGCGGAGTGGTCTTCTACGGCGCCAGCGCGCTGGTTCAGGCCCATGCGCAGCTCCCCGCCTGGAGCGCGGTCACATTCTGCGTGCCGCTGGTGGTAGCGGTGCTGCTTTCGGTGCTGACAGTTCACTTGATGCTGTTCGGCCGCAATCTCCCCACCGAATTGCGCGAGTGGTGGTACCGCGTGTTTTCCACCTTGCTGCTGATTGCGGCGGTGTGGCTGCTATTGTTCGGCGCGGCGGTCGTGGGGCCGGCACTGCTGCGTGGCGACTCGATCGCGTGGCTCGTCTCGGCATTGGTGGCTTGGCTCGGATCGGCCGGGTTCGCCGCCATTGTCGCGTTGGGCAAATTCGCCGGCAAGTCGGGCGAGCCGAGGCTCTTGACCAAGCTCGTTCCCTTGGCGGTGTGGATCTTGGTAGCGGGACTCTTGCTCGGCGCGTTTGCCGCCGCGTTTGCCGTCTCGGGCAACGAGGTCGGCGACGATTGCGCGCGCTCGTTCTTGCAGTGCGTCAACGGACACGCCAAGACGCTGTCGACCCTATTGGTCGAGCCGGCTCACTCTCGCGCCTCTTGGGCCACCTTTGCCGTCGTGGCCGCCGTCTTGCTCGCGCTCAACTATTGGTACAACATCAACGTTCATTCCCTCAATCAACTCTACCGCAATCGGCTGGTGCGCTGCTTCTTGGGCGCGACCAACAAGGTGCACGACGAGCGCGCGCCTTCGGGTTTCGATCACAAAGACGACATCGCGATGCGCGGCCTCGACAAGCAGCGCCCGCTGCACATCGTGTGCGCGTCGCTCAATCTGGCCGGCAGCCGAGAGCTGGCGTGGCAGACACGCAAGGCGCTGTCCTTCATGTTCACGCCGTTTAGTTGTGGCTATGTGATTCCCAAACCGCTCAAACCCAAGCAATCGAGCGCAGAGGCGAACAACGGTCGGCCGGCACAGCGGGCCTCTTACTTCGCCTCCAGCGCCGACTACATGCGTCGGCCTCGCTTGGGCGAAGAGGCGGCCGTGTCGCTCGGCTCGGCCATGTCGATTTCGGGGGCGGCGGCCTCGCCGAATCAGGGCTATCACACCAACAAGGGGTTGGCGTTCCTCATGGCGCTGTTCAACGTTCGCATCGGTCGTTGGTGCCCCAACCCGCGCGCGGGCGCAGCCGCGGCGCGGCGCTTGGATCCTCGCTCGGGGGTCTCCTGGTTCGTCGCCGAACTCATGGGGCTCACCAACGAGTGCAAGGGCTTCGTCTACCTGTCCGACGGCGGACATTTCGACAACATGGGGCTGTACGAGTTGCTGCGCCGGCGCTGCGCAGCCATCGTGGTAGTCGACGGCGAGCAGGACGAGGACTTCAAGTTCGACGGCCTGTCGGAAGCGGTACGAAAATCGCGCCTGGACTTGAACGCCGAGGTCGACCTCGACCCGACACCGATCCGGCCGGCGGGGCCGGCGCGCGTCTCGGCGATCAGTTACGCGCTGGGCGCGGCGCGCTACGCCGAAGCGCCTGACCACCAGGCGCCACTCCTGTACTTGAAGCTTTCGCTGCCGCAGGCGGAGCGGGCAAAGCTCCCGGTGGACGTCGTGGGCTATGCGGCCGCGAACGCGGATTTCCCGCATCAGAGCACGGGCGATCAGTGGTTCGACGAGGCGCAGTTCGAAAGCTTTTGCAAACTCGGCTACGCGATCGCCGAGCAAGCGTGCAGCGATCCGCGCGTACGTTTGGCGCTCGACTCGGTCTCCGCTCAGACCGTGGGGGTATAGCGCCGCAGCCCGCATCTGTATCCGGGCTATAGGCCATTACCACTGCCGGTATAGGCTATCAAAGGACGCAGCCGCTAGGCGCGTCGATGAGATGCATGTGAGCGAGATCCACCGCGAGCGCCATGCGCGTGCCGGCACGTGCGCTCGAGCTGCGTGCCGCCGATCGAGAAGTACACCAGGGTATCCATGCCCATGGGCTCGATGACTTCGAGCGCCGCTTCGAAAGTCGCTTGACCGGCGCCGGTGTGGCCGCGTGCGTCGACCAAGTGCTCCGGCCGTATGCCGAGCAACAGTTCAGCGCGTCCGACGTGGCTCCGATAGCGCTCGCCCTGCTCATCCGGCACGGCGAGAGCGATCGCGTCGCTCAAGCGCACACGCAGCGCGCCGGCGGTCTCTTCGAGCGAGCAGGGCACAAAATTCATCGCCGGCGAGCCGATGAACCCCGCCACGAAGCGCGTGGTCGGCGAGTGGTACAGCTCGTGCGGCGTGCCGACCTGTTCGATACGGCCCGCGTTCATGATGACGATGCGGTCGGCGAGGGTCATCGCTTCGACTTGGTCGTGCGTCACGTACACGGTGGTGGTGCGCACCGTTTGGTGCACCTTTTTTATCTCGATGCGCATCTGCACGCGCAGCTGCGCGTCCAGGTTTGACAGCGGCTCGTCGAACAAGAACACTTTGGGATGGCGCACGATGGCGCGCCCCATCGCCACGCGTT
>CAZILI010000195.1:0-7430 GCA_964539965.1 uncultured Burkholderiales bacterium
AGATCTTACGCCAGGGCGAGCGGCGCGAAGGCTGGGTTTGGCCTGCCTTCGAGGAACGTACTCACGAGGCGTTTCGCGCCTACTACCAGTACGTCCCTAAAGGCAAGTGGGCCGTCGAGTACACCATGCGGCTCAACAACGCCGGCGAGCTGCGCCTGCCCGACACGCGGGTTGAGGCCATGTACGCGCCCGAAATGTTCGCGCAGGCGCCGAATGCTCTGTTCGCGGTCGGACAGCCGGAAGACGGGAGCTTTGTGAGGCGCGCCAAGCGATGGATGGACTCGATCTTCAAGTAGCAGCGAGGTGTCGAAAAATCTGACATTCGTCTCCGTCGCCGCTTGAGTGAAGGGAATGGTGTCAGATAGTTGCAGCAACTGGCGCGACTTGTGCTACGCCCATGACGCGGGCGTCAAGCGAAAAACTAACAACCGCGCGCGCTCCCGCACGGCCCGCCGAACGCGGCGGGGGTACCGATACCAAGAAAAGCAGGTGTTTTGCGCACCTGGCTGGAGGAAAAGTATGTTCGCAAGTCCGCCCCGCCCTGCCGTCAGGCAGGCGGCCTTCCCTAGAACGGCGAAATCCCACCTTGGCCTAGGTCGAGCGCGGCTGCGCCCGGCCGGATCGGCACGTTAGCAAATCGCGCGATTTTCTGCGGTGCATGCTGGCGTGCAATGCCAGTTGCTAGTTCGTCGATGCATACCAAGCTGACTGAGCGGCGCCCGGAAGAGCGTGCTACGGCCGGCCCCCCGACTACGGGCTGGGCGTGTCTGTTGCTGGAATCCGTCTCGCGCCGGCGTCCGCTGTCGAAGATGACGGCGTTCGCCTATTTCATCGCTCTCGTTTCGGCACTGGCGGTGGCGGTAGTCAGCATCGAGGCGACGGTGCAGGCTCGCCAGCAGTCCGAGCGAAGTGATCGAGCGCGTGCGATGTTGGCCAAGCTGGAGGAGGTCGATGCGGCAGGTGGGCGACTGACGAGCATCCTCGAGCAACTCCTGCTCGAGCCGGTCGACGCGGCGCAAACCGAGCGTTTGCGCAGACTGCGCGATCGCGTTGGTTCCTGCGGTCAGGCGATCGGCGGGTCCCTCGGCGCGGCGTGCTTGCGGACCTTGGTGCAAGAAGCCAAGCGAGAGGCGCAGGCCTTGTGGGTCGAGCGCAGAGCGGCCGAGAACAGCGCTTTTCGCCGCCTGCTGAGCTTGGCGATTGGCGCAAGCCTGATCGCGCTGCTGTTGCTTTCTTTCGGTGTCTACCTTCTTCGCCACAAGTCGGGCCGCGCCTGGCGCGTGGCGCAAGTGTTCTCCGCGCCGCCTGACGATTCGCAAGCTCGCGGCCGCTGACGCCGACGTCACCCGCGGCCCGCGCTCGGGCCTAGCACGCCATTCATTTGGCTCCAAGCGCGCACATCTTTGCCGTCAAGTTCGATTACAGTAGCGCGGAAGAGCACTCTCTGCACCCAATCGCAACACGATGCGCGTCGCGCGCCTGGCCACCCTAGTCGTTGTGTTGTTGCTCGCCACTGCAGGCCTAGCGCTTTGGCTCGACCATGCGACTGAAGTAGCGACGTTCGACGCTGTCAAAGCGCGCTATCGCCCCTCGGAAGGTGAGTTGCTCGATCGCCACGGTGAAGTCATTCACCGCATGCGCATCGATCAGCACGGCCGCCGCCTGCCTTGGGTGAAGCTCGATGCAGTTTCCGCGGCCATACAGCGCGCGGTGATCGAAGCCGAAGACAAGCGCTTTTACCAACACCACGGTGTGGATTGGATCGCGCTCGCCAAGGGTCTGTGGGAGACCGCCAGCGGGTCGTCCCGCCGCGGCGCCAGCACGCTCACCATGCAGCTCGCGGCGGAAATCGATCCCATCCTCAAACCCGTGGCGGGTCGCCGCTCGCTGCGGCAGAAGTGGGGTCAAGTGCAGGCGGCGCGCGGACTCGAGGCGCGCTGGAGCAAAGCGGAGATCCTGGAGGCGTACTTGAATCTGGTGAGCTTTCGCGGGGAGTTCGCAGGCTTGCCCGCCGCTAGCCGCGCGTTCTTCGGCAAGGCACCGAACGGACTCGATTGGGCCGAGGCCGCGCTGCTGGCGGCATTGCTGCGCGCTCCGAACGCGCCGGCAGACATGGTCGCCAAGCGCGCTTGTGCATTGGCGCGCAACACCGCCATGGAAGTCGATTGCGCGAGCATTCAAGCGCTAGCCGAGCGCGCGCTCGCCTCCGCCGGTCGCATCGACGCAGGGCCCCGGGCTGCGCCGCACGTCGCCAAGCAGCTGCTCTCGCGCTCGAACCCGCGCGTCGTCTCCACCTTAGACGGGCCGCTGCAGCGCTACGCCGCTGAAGCGCTGCAGCGTGAGTTGGGGCGCTTGGCTGGGCGCAACGTGCGCGACGGCGCGGTCTTGGCGGTGGACAACACGAGCGGCGAAGTGCTGGCCTACGTCGGCAACGCCGGCGCCGCCTCCAGCGCCCTGTTCGTCGACGGCGTGCGCGCGCCGCGGCAGGCGGGCTCGACCTTGAAGCCCTTTTTATATGAGCTCGCGCTGGAGCGCCGCGTACTTACCGCCGCTTCGCTCATCGACGACGCGCCCGTCAATATCGCCACGGCGACCGGCTTGTACGTGCCGCAGAACTACGACAAAGACTTCAAGGGCATGGTGAGCGTGCGCGCAAGCTTGGGCAGCTCGCTCAACGTGCCTGCGGTGAAGACGCTGGGCCTAATCGGCGAGGAGGCTTTCGTGTCGCGGCTGCGAGAACTGGGCTTCGCGCGCGTGCGCGAGGGCGGAGAATTCTACGGCCCCTCGCTGGCGCTGGGTTCTGCGGACGTGACCCTGTGGGAGCTGGTGACTGCCTACCATACGCTCGCCGCCGGCGGCGCGCATCTGCCCTTGAGCTTGGTGCCGCGGCCCGCGCCGACCTCCCAGCAGGTGGTGGACCCGGATGCGGCCTTCATCGTGAGTGACATGTTGGCCGACCGCGCAGCGCGCAGCCTGAGCTTCGGCCTGGACAATCCGCTCGCGACACGTTTTTGGAGCGCCGCCAAGACCGGCACCAGCAAGGACATGCGCGACAATTGGTGCATCGGTTATTCCGCGCGCTACAGCGTCGGCGTGTGGGTCGGCAACTTCGACGGCACGCCCATGACCGATGTGTCGGGCGTGACGGGCGCGGCGCCGCTGTGGCTCGCGGTGATGAACTACTTGCACGGCGGCGCGAGCTCGCTTGCGCCTGCGCCGCCGTCCGGCCTCGAGCGCCGCGAAGTGACCATCGCGGGCGTGGCGCGCAGCGAGTGGTTTCTCGCCGGAACCGCCGCGAGCTCGATCGTCGCCAAGCCGGCGAGCGCTGCTGCCCCGCGCATCGCCTATCCGAAAGACGGCGAGATCATCTCGCTCGATCCGGACATTCCCGCCGACGCCCAGCGCATCGTGTTTCGGACCGAGGCCTATGCCAGCCGGCTGCGTTGGCGTTTGAGTCGGGGGGAGCGGGCGAGCGAACTCGACGGCCCATCCTGGTGGAAGCCGCAAGCCGGGCGCTTCGAACTCGCGTTGCTCGACGCGCAGGGCGCGGTCATCGATCGAGTCAAGTTCGAAGTACGCGGCGATGCCGTTGAGGAGTAGGGGGTATACATCCAAAGCCCGCGCCTCATCTATCCATTATACCTATCACCCGTAGGGGTATAGGTTCGAGCTCGGGAGTCTTTGCAAGCGCGTTGGTGGCTTAAGGATGCGGCGATACCGAAACGCGCACCCGCATGCGCTCGCCCGGATCGTAGGGCAACATCGTGGTGTAGTTGTGGCCTTGATACTCATACGTAACCTGGTAGCCGCTCAAGCGCGTGTGGTAGTCATCGACCACGCGGCATGAGCGCACCGGCCGCTCGTAGTATTCGTCGCGGTCGTTGTCGATGCGATCGCCGACGATGGCACCCGTGATCGCGCCCACCGCGGCGCCCGCTACGCGGCCGTTGCCGCGGCCTACCCGGCTGCCGATGAGCCCGCCCGTCACCCCGCCGATGATGGCGCCCACCGGACTGCGTCTCTCGCGCACTTGTTCGTACACCGTGTCGCAATCACGCCGCGGGTGATTGACTTGCTCGTACTGCGGCGTGGCACTCAGCACACGCGCGTAGTCGTCGAAGTCCGCGCTGCCGGCAGCCGCTAACCCGCTTAGCCCCAAACCTAGCGCCGCGACGATCGATTTGGCTTGAATGTTCATGTTCGCATCCCTTGTCGGTTGTGTTCCTGTCTGCGATAACGCGAAAGTCTAGGCGGCTGCCTACCGCGGGCCTGTAACAGCCGCGGCTTTGTTGTAACAAGACGTTTCTGCGCCGCGGAGCGGGGCGCGAGGCCGTGTCAAAACAGGATGTTAGCGTTGCCGGTTTGCCAGACCGCGCGCGGGCGAAGTACGATAGCGCGCTCCCCATTCGAAGCCCTGTTCTGCCGCATGAATCGAACGCGTAGCAAGTCGAAGCCACGCTTGACCCGGGACGGCGGACGCCTCGTGAGTCTTGCCTTGGGACTCGCCGCCTCGCGCAGTCGAACCGAAGACCGCCTCTGGGAGGACCAGCTCGGCCGGGCGCTCGGCGATCTGCTCGATGCGCATCACGACGGCGCGATCGACGGCGCGCTCGAGCACCTGTTTCACGCCAACGGCGCTGCCTACGATGAGCTGATCGACGCGGTGGAAGGCCTCGCCGAGTCGATCGTGATAGACAACGAGGGCGAAGCCGACGATGTGCTGCTCATCTCGGCGCCGCTCATCGCCTCTTCCAAGTACAGCATTCCCGCCGGCGCCATCGCCGCCGAGCACGCGCAAGCCTTGGGCGCGCTTATGCAAAGCCACGTGTTGGCTTCGGGCGCGCGCCTCGCCTTCGCGGCGCACCTATTCAGCATCGAGCATTTGCCGAAGAAATTCTCCGCCATGCGCGACCTCACACGGCGGCTCGCGCAGGCGGCACTCAGTGGAGAAGGGCCGACTCTCAACCTGACACGCCTGCCGGAGACGCCGCAAATGCTCGCCGACGTTCGCTTCCTGATCGGCGCGGTGGCGGCGCCGCGGGGCGAACCGCTGTTTCGTTGGCAAGAGGCGGTCGGCCAAGGCCACGCGGGCCGCGCGCAATGCCTGCAGCAATGGCTGGAAGAGGCCTCTCCGGTGTTGACGTCGATACTGGCGGGTTGCCAGTTCGAGTGCCTGTTGCCCGACGCCTACTTCGCCAATGCACGCGAGGCCGATCGCAAGGTGCGCCCGGTCGCGCTGCGCTCCGCCGTCGGGTTTCTCACCGGTGCCTTGCGTGTGGCCCCGACCGAACTGCGTGCCGTGGTAGCCGGATTCGGTGAGACGCGGGTGGACGAATACCGAGTCGGCTTCACCCAGAAAGAAGGCAGCGACGTGCTACACGGTGTGGTCTGGCCGTTATATGAGGGCGAGGACGAGCACGCCTCGCCCACGCCAATAGAAGACATCGAAATCTGCCTGCGCGCCGCCGGGGTGACCCGCGTCGACAAGCTCAACGAGCGGTTCGCGCCGGAGTTCTGCGCCGATTGCGGCGCGCCGTTGTTCCCCGATCCCGCCGGCGAGGTGGTGCACGCCGAAATGCCGGAAGAGGCGGAAGTCTCCCAGAACTACCTGCACTAACCCGCGCACGCCGCGCGGGTTTCTACGAGAACACGAAGGCGTCCAGCGCGAGCGAGCCGTACTCGGTGGCGCGGTGAGCGTGCGCGGTGCTGGCGCGCTCACCGGCCGCGCCGAGCGCGACGAACAGCGGCAGCAAGTGTTCGTCGGTCGGGTGCGCACGCTCGGCGTGCGGCGCGAGGCTGCGATAGCGCAGCAAGCTGTCCCAGTCGCGATCCTGCAGGCGCGCGAGAAACCACGCGCGGAAGCTTTCTACGTAGTCCAGCGGGGCCACGATTTCGCCGCGGCGCAGGACGCGGATCACTTCCGACAGGTTGTGTGTGAAACCACCGGAGGCGAGCACCAACACGCCCTCGGCGGTAAGCTTCTGCAGCGCCTGCCCCAAGCGAAAGTGATGCGCAGCGTCCAGATGCGCTTGCACGGACAGCTGGGTCACCGGGACATCCGCCCCTGGGTACAGATAGCGCAGCGGCACCCAGGCGCCGTGATCGAAGCCGCGCGCGGGATCGATGCGGGCGGACCATTGCGCGGCCAACAACTCGCTCACCCGCTTAGCCAACTGCGGCGCGCCCGGCGCCGGATAGGTCAACTGGTACAGCGGTTCGGGAAAGCCGTAGAAATCGTGTATGGTCGGCGGCTTAAGCGCTCCGCTCACCTCGGGCTGCGGCGTATCCCAGTGCGCCGAGACCAATAGGATCGATTCCGGCTTGGGCAGTCCGGCGCTGATGCGGCCGAGGGCTGGACCGGTATCGCCGGGATCGAGCGCGAGCGTCGGCGCGCCGTGGGATACAAAAACCGTGGGCATCATGGAGTGGAGCATAATACACGGACCCTGTCATCTGCGGCGGCGAGGTGGAGCATGAGCGAGGACACGGCGATCAATCCCATGGGTACCGACGGATTCGAATTCATCGAGTACGCGGCGCCCGACCCCAAGGCGCTGGGCGCGTTGTTCGAGCGGATGGGCTTTGTTGCGGTCGCCAAACACCGCCAGAAGGACGTCGTGCTGTACAAGCAGGGAGACGTCAACTTCATTCTCAATGCCGAGCCGCGCAGCTTCGCTCAATCGTTCGCCCGCGTGCACGGCGCCTCGATCTGCGCGATCGCATTTCGCGTGCGCGATGCCGCCGCCGCGTATCGCCGCGCGGTGGAACTCGGTGCTTGGGGCGTCGAGAGTCAGCCGGGGCCGATGGAACTCGCCATCCCCGCGATCAAAGGCATCGGCGATTCGCTCATCTACTTGGTGGATCGCTACGGGGAGCGCACCATCTACGACGTCGATTTTCGTCCCATCGACGGCGCGCCGCCGCAGCCGGGCGGCGTCGGCTTAACCCAGATCGATCATTTGACGCACAACGTGCACCGCGGCCGCATGAAGGAGTGGGCGGATTTCTACGCGCGGCTATTCGGCTTTCGCGAACTGGGCTACTTCGACATTGAAGGCAAGTTGAGCGGGCTCAAGAGCAAGGCCATGGTGAGTCCGTGCGGCAAGATCCGCATTCCGGTCAATGAGTCGGCCGACGACCGATCGCAAATCCAAGAGTATCTCGAGGCGTATCACGGGGAAGGGATTCAACACGTCGCATTGGGCACCGACGATGTCTACGCGACAGTGCGCGCGCTGCGCGCGCGGGGGGTGGAGTTTTTGGATACGCCCGACACGTATTACGAGCTGCTCGGCGAGCGGCTGCCGAATCACGGCGAAGATCTGGCTGCGCTGCGCGACAACCGCATCCTGCTCGACGGCGCGGCCGGCGGCGGCCTGCTGCTGCAGATCTTCACCAAGACCGTGATCGGACCGATCTTCTTCGAGATC